>CAYRMX010000074.1:0-7787 GCA_964425295.1 uncultured Oscillospiraceae bacterium
ATTAAAGCAAAACACCAATCGTGCCACTTCATTTTCTTTAATACTTTAAACATATTATTTCTCCTTTTTAAGATTTCTAACTCGGTTAGATATTTATTCAAAATATAGAGCAGATATTAAAAATCATCTGCGCTCTTTTAAATATCAAGTTTAGGGGGAGACTTTTTCATCAAGGACTGAATTTCATTGGATACGGCAGCAAATTCAAGCATTCTGTCCATACCGATTTTGTCAATCATTTCTCCGATATGGGTATACAGATTCTCCTTGAATTGATCGGCAAGTTCTTTTCCCCGCTTTGAAAGTTTTACCACAACAACACGACCGTCAGCCGAATCGTGTTCTTTTTCGATAAGACCTTTCGCTTCCATTTTTTTAAGCAAAACAGCAATTCTTGCGGTGCTGACTTTCATATGTTCGCTTAAATCACCGGCAGTTACCTTGTCGTCGGTTTCATTCAATTTTTTTAAAATTGCACGAATACCGGCGGTGCTCATATCGAATTTTTGAAAGCATTCCGCAGGCGGTGCTTTTTTAAGCTGCTCCATTAAAGCCTCTATCTGTTCCCCAGTAGCCAAATTGAAGCCTCCTCTCAAAAAACTAACTGGGTTAGATTATATCGTTTGCAAATAACAAGGTCAATAGTAAAATTGTGAATTTTATGTGAAAAAACCGAAGTCTTGTGTGGATGTCAATATTTTCTCTTGACCTGATTACGATAACAAGGTTTCTAATCAAATGTAATGCTAAAATTATTGAAAGCGACAAATTGATACAGAAAAAACAGAGGCGATTATGACTTAACCGTCTCTGTTTTAATATAAACCTTGTGATAAAAAATCTCTATGCTAACGACATTTTCCCGTTGGTAAAGCGGAAGTTTCGCATCTCTCTGCCACTTATTTTATCTTCCGGAATTGCTTTTTCAATCGCTTTTATATCCGCATCGGTGAGCGTGACATTCAACGCATCCACCGCACTTTGTAAATGATCGGGGCTTGTCGTACCTACAAGACTTTGCACATTGTCGTACTTTGCAAGTGACCATGCGAGTGCAAGCTGTGAAAGTCCCATCCCCTTTTCATCGGCGATTTCTTTCAGTGCTTTGATCATCGGCAGATTTGTATCACGGTGTTCCGCAGACAGCATACCGCGTGCCGCAGCGGGATCGTTTTCGACATTTTCAAGCACGTTGTCGGCAAAAAGCCCGTGTCCGATTGTACCGAACGCAAGCACCTTTACGCCAAGTTCTTCGGCGGCAGCAATCAGTTCGTTTTCGATATTTCGGTCAATGAGTGAATATGACATTTCAACTGTGTGGATCGGGTGTACCTTGCAAGCGCGGCGAAGTGTTTCGGCATCTACCATAGAAAGCCCTATATGGCGAACATACCCCGCTTCCACCAGCCTTGATATTTCACCGACCACTTCTTCAACCGGAATTTCGGTATCCTGACGGGCAGGCTGATACAAATCAACATAATCCATGCCCAGACGGGAGAGAGAATACGCAAGATGACCTTTCATGTGAAAAGGATTGTTGTCAAGTCCGTAAATACCGCCGCCGGTTTTCGGCAGCACACCAAACTTTACCGAAAGGAAAAACCGATCTCTCGGTACATTTTTCAGCGCCTCACCCACGATCATTTCGCTTTCGCCTGCGCTGTAAAATTCGCCGGTATTAAACAGTGTAATGCCGCAATCAAGTGCTTTATGGATCGTTTTTATTGAGTTTTCGGGATTTCGGCGGCTGGACATTCCCATACAGCCGAGGCCAAGTCGGTTCAAATTAATCATAGTGTTTCTCCCCTGTAAAACAGTTATTTTACATATTCCGTTCTTATGCGATTTTCGGGTGTACCGTTTGCGGCAAGTGCCATATTCCGCACAAGCGTTGCGGTTTTGTTTTTATGGATTTGACTGCCGTCTCCGTTCCGCCTGCTGTCAAGAAAAAACAGATGGCAATTCCACCCCCCACGGAGCATTTGCGGCAGCCGTGCCACGGGTTTCAAGAACGGTCATTTCCGTTCATGCGGTCGTTCCGTTTTTTTAATTTAATCCGCATTAACCATTATAATGTAGCAACAGCACCGTGTCAATCAATTCCCGTTACATTCTGATTGCTCTCTATTTTCAATGGGAATTTCCTGTTTTTTCTGTCCCGGCATTCACTCGCCGACAAGCGGCGGATGCATGCCTCCGTCCTACCGCGCGTTTATCGTTCATACGGCTGTCCGCATATCTTCTACCCCCGTTCGCCTTTTCGTACTTGACAGTGACGGCGGAAACCGCTAGAATAAAGGCACCATTTATGTCTGCGATCGGGCAGGCGATCCACAAGCGACCGTAAATCGTGAACAATGGCGGCACTGCATACCATTGTCCGAGGTCGGTCGGGCAGTCCGGCATGCGGTGCACGGGCTGTTTTTATTTTGGAGGACATTTTTATGACACAACTTCTGATCGGCAACGCTTTTTCCCTGCTCGGCTCACTTATGATGGTCTATGTGGGGCTGGTAAAGGACAAAAAACGCATTCTTCTGCTGCAATGCGTGCAATTTCTGCTGCTGATGCTGGGGCACCTGACGCTCGGCGCGTATACCGGAGCGATCTCCTGCCTGTGCAGTCTGCTGCGAAACCTCGTCTGCTTCTTTTTCCCCTATACCCTGCCGATCAAGCTCGGCTTTCTTGCACTCCAGATCGTTCCGTCGATCTTTGCCAATCAGGTCGGCTGGATCGGCTGGCTGCCGATCGCCTCGACCTGCATTTTCACATGGTTTCTCGGCGTCCGCGACGAACGCCGTTTCAAGCTTCTCATGCTCCTCACGCTTCTGTTCTGGTGCGTCTATGACCTCTATTTCCGCAACTACGCCTCCTTTACGTTCGACATTCTGACCGTCGCCACCTCCGTTGTCAGTGTGATCTCGCTTTCGCGGAAGCCGAAGAATCCCTGATCTTTACAGTTTATTTACATTTCCGTTTCCCGATGTTTCATTTTTTGTGCTATACTTGTCGCGTAATATAGGAGGTATCATCCATGCTGCAATTGAAAAACGTGACCAAAACCTATGTGACCGGCGACCTCCGTCAGGATGCGCTCAAGGGCGTCAGCATTGCGTTCCGCGAAAATGAGTTCGTCTCCGTTCTGGGGCAGAGCGGCTCGGGCAAGACGACCCTGCTCAACATCATCGGCGGGCTTGACCGCTACAGCAGCGGCGACCTTCTGATCGGCGGCGTTTCAACGAAAGAATACCGCGATGCGGACTGGGATTTTTACCGCAACAATTCCATCGGCTTCGTCTTCCAGAGCTATAACCTCATCCCGCACCAGAGCGTGCTTGCCAACGTGGAAATGGCACTGACGCTTGCAGGTGTTTCCAAAAAGGAACGTAAACAGCGTGCAATGGCGGCGCTGCAACAGGTCGGGCTGGGCGATCAGCTCCACAAGAAACCGAATCAGATGTCCGGCGGACAGATGCAGCGTGTGGCGATTGCCCGCGCGCTGGTCAATAATCCCGACATTCTCCTTGCCGACGAGCCGACGGGCGCACTGGACTCCGAGACAAGCGTGCAGATCATGGAGCTTTTGAAGCAGATCGCCAAGGACAAGCTCGTCATCATGGTCACGCACAATCCGGAGCTTGCCGAGCAGTATTCCACGCGCATCGTGAAGCTGCTCGACGGCCGTATCGTCAGCGACACCGACCCCTATGACGGTCAGGAGCGCTCGGTTGAAAAGAAAAAGCACCGCAAGATCTCCATGTCGTTTTTCACGGCACTCTCCCTCTCCTTTCAAAATCTGCGGACGAAAAAAGGACGCACACTACTCACTTCCTTTGCCGGCTCGATCGGCATTATCGGCATTGCACTGATTTTGGCGCTCTCGACGGGCATGAACGCCTACATTGCCGACGTGCAGAAAGACACGATGGTGTCCTACCCGATCACGATCAGCGACGAGACGTTCGACGTCTCCGGCATGATGGGGTTGCGCGGCGAGATCGTCGGCGAAATGCGCGGTGAGCACAAAACTCCGCCCCGCGCGGGCGTTTACGCCGACTACCGTCTGCTGGAGACGAGCGAAAAGATCACCTCGAACATCGTGGAAAACAACCTGACGGAGTTCAAAAAGTATCTGGACGACCCGAACAGCGAAATTCGGCAGTATCTCGGCGAAAACGGCATTGTTTACACCTATGACGTCAATTTCAGTGTTTATTCCCACGACGCCAACGGAAAGCTGATCGACAGTGACAGCGACGTAGGCGGTGCTTCGCAGCGCGCGCAGGGCGGCATTCTCAATCAGTTTCCCGTCGCAGCAGTGCTCGGCGGCGGTTCTTCGACCGGCGCAGCCAACTTCTCGGAGCTGATGGCGGGTGCGGACGGAAGCGCAGTCAGCAGCGTGGTCACCGAAAGCTACGACCTGCTCTACGGCGCGTGGCCGGAGGCGTATGACGAAGTCGTTCTGGTTCTGAACGACGACAACGGCATCGCCGCCGAAACGCTCTATCAGCTTGGTCTAATGACCGGGGCGCAGTATGACGCGGCGGCGGAAGCCATCGAAAGCGGCGAAAGCGCCGAGGAACTCGCCTTCTCCTACGAAGACATCTGCGCGCATCGCTTCTACCTCGTCGCGGCGTGCGACCACTACCTCGAAAACGAAAACGGCACATTCTCCTACATTGATGACTTGAACCTCGGCGAGGAAGACCTTTTGAAAAACGCCGTGGAGCTGAAAATCGTCGGCGTTCTGCGCCCGAATGAGGACAACGCAAGCATTACGACCGCCGTGGCTTACACCTCCATGCTCACGGATTACGTCATTGACCACACAAACGAAAGCCCTGTCATCCGCACGCAGGAAGCAGACAGCAGCGTCAACGTCCTGACCGGCATGCAGTTTGCCTCACCGGACGACGAAGCCAAGGCAGCCGACGCAAAGGCATATCTGAGCGCGCTCGGCATCTCGGAAAAGGCGTCGTTCTACAAGCTGATGATGTACTATTCCGCCCCGGCGCAGACCGCGCCCGACGCGCAGAATGCCGCCATGACCGCCGTGCCGACGGATGAAACCTCGATGGCTGCGGCGCTGGACGCGTGGCTGATGCAGTCGCCCGATCAGGAAATTCTGCTGCGGGTCTATGAGGAATACATCGCCGGCTCGACCTATGAAGACAATCTGACCGCATTCGGCAAGGTGAGCTACGACGCCCCTGCGTCCATCAGCATTTACACCGACAGCTTTGAGCACAAGGACGCCATTGCCGACTGCATTACACATTATAATGAAACGGTCGCCGAGGACGCGCGCATTACCTATACCGACTATGTGGCAATGCTCACCTCGTCCATCACGACGATCATCGACGGCATTTCCTACGTTCTCGTGGCTTTTGTCGCCATCTCGCTCGTCGTTTCGTGCATCATGATCGGCATTATCACGCACATCTCCGTCATGGAGCGCACCAAGGAGATCGGCATTCTGCGCGCCCTCGGCGCATCCAAGGGCAACATCTCGCAGGTCTTCAACGCCGAAACGTTCATCATCGGCTGCTGCGCCGGACTGCTGGGTATCGGCGTGTCGCTGCTGGCGCTGATTCCGATGAATATGATCATCGAGCACCTGAGCGGTCTGACCGGACTGGCGGCGCAGCTTCCCGTCACCTCGTCGGCAGTTCTGATCGCCATCAGTATCGTCATCACCATGCTCGGCGGTCTGCTTCCCGCCAAAAAAGCAGCAAAAAAAGATCCCGTCATCGCCCTGCGGACGGAATAAGCGCGCGCCGCCGCTTCGCTATCCCGCCCTACGGGACAGTTATCGTTCGTGGGACTGTAGGGCTGGGGCATGCCCCAGCCCTGCATTCCGATGTGTGGTGTCGAGAACACCGGTAGACATCCCTTTATGCCGAGAATTGTTTCCATTTCATAATTTCTAACTACCTCTTTCAATTGCCCATGCAAGCAGCTCCGGATAATCCGGAAGATAGTTGACGACCTCATAGCGGAACAACGCAAGATCGGCGAAAAAGAGAATGATATAACCCCAATTTCTTCCCCGTGTATGTGCTTTTGTGCCCAGAAAGTAGCAAACACCCTTGTAGAGGACAAACTCCTGCGCGGTTAAGACGATCACATCTGCGACTGTAAGCAGAAGACGTAACTCCCCAAAAACAAGGTGTCAGGCAATCGTAGACTGCCTGACACCTTTATATATTAGTATCCATTACACTGCTTCGGGAGCATCGGCGAATTTCGCGGTCTGCGTTTTATAGCAGCGGACAAAATAGATCGTTTCCGCCAGCGCCGTCAACGTCCACGAGAAGACGTAGAGCAGATACAGCCGAAAGCTTGCAAAGGTCGACGCCACGCAGCAGGGGCAGGAAAATGAGCACCATTGAAAGATACTGCGCGCTGATGCTCGCGATGGCAACCCCGTCGACATCCATGCCGAACCCCGAAACAAAGAGGATGTTGAGCGCGATGTTCGACGCGCCGGAGATCGCCAGATGGATCAGCGGACGCTTTGTGTCGCCGACGGCGCTGAGCACGCCGCTGCCGTAGTTATAGAGCGCGACCGCCGGTGCGCCGAGGAAGTAGATACGCAGGTACAGCACCGCGCCGTCCATCAGCTCATCTTTCGTATTGAGCAGACGCAAAAAGGGCTCGGCGAACGCTTCGCCGACCACCATCACAAGCACGCCGAACGCAAGGATCTGCTTGGCAAGCGGCCCGTGCGTCATATCGCTCGCATTTTTCTTTGTCATGTTGAACTCCTTATCCATTCGCGCCCGAGGCGTGTGGATGATTATGGCAGTATTTTGCCAGAAGTCAACGACAAAAACATTCCTCAGAATTCAGACGGGCTGCGCGATATCCCCCCGCAGGGGCGGGAAAGGTGCAAAAGAATCTCTCCTTGCATATTCCGTGCTCTGAAAGGCGCGGAATATGCAAATTCCCGACCGTCCGAGGGGGATGGACGATCGGGAATTCGCAACAGAAATGAGAGAGAAAAATAAAAGAGAGATAAATGAAAAGATGGACACTTGCAAGTGCGGCACGTTGCGGTTCGTTGCCGTCCTTACAAGTATGAGTATAGAGCAGAGTTTTGAAGAAATTATGAACGAAGTCGAAACATTTTGGAAATTCGGAAGTCTTTTTACCGTTCGTAGTCGAATTCGAAGTCATAAATGCTGACGGTGTCGCCGTCCTCGATGCCCATTTCCTCCAGCCGCTCAAACAGACCGCTCTTGCGGAGCTGGCGGTCGAAGTACATCCGCGATTCATAGTCGGCAAAATTGATGTCGTTGATGAGCTGCTGAAGCCATCTGCCGGAGATGACCCATGTGTCGTCGAAGCGCTGAATTTGCAGATCGTCTGCCTCGCCCGCTTCGGCAAGCGGCTTGACGTATTCCGGCTCATACACGATGACCGGCGGCAGCTCGCGCAGCTTCGAGGCGATGGTGCGCATGAGCGGCTTCGTTCCCTGCGTCGTGGCGGCGGAAATTTCATAGAATTCATAGCCGCGCTCGGTGACATAGGCGCGCAGACGCTCCAGATTGTCGCTTCCCTCCGGGATGAGGTCGCACTTGTTCGCCGCGACGATCATCGGGCGCTCGGCAAGCTCGGCGGAGTATTCTTTCAGCTCAGCGTTGATCTTTTCAAAATCCTCGATCGGGTCGCGGTCTTCGCAGCCGCTCACGTCGACAATGTGAACGAGTAGGCGGCAGCGGTCGATGTGCCGCAGGAAGTCATGCCCCAGACCCGCGCCCTCGGCAGCACCCTCGATG
>CAYRMX010000075.1:0-7726 GCA_964425295.1 uncultured Oscillospiraceae bacterium
CTGTGTCAGTGTTATCTGCAACGGGTCGCCCTCGCGGATGCGCAGGGTGCGGCGGATTTCCTTGGGGATGACAACCCTCCCGAGGTCGTCGATCCGTCTGACAATGCCGGTTGCTTTCATATTCGAAATCTCCCTCTGACATCATAATTTGTGCAAGGGTATTGTTTGCCGAAAAAGGGAGATTATACTGCGGCACTTTTTGGAAGTGCATTACACTGCACGAAAGAGTGCTTTAGAATTCACGCAGGAGCAAAGAATATGCGGGAAATTCACGTTCAATAATAAAACCCGAAAAATCAGGATCCTGACCGACATGGGCTTGCCAAACGGTATTCAGGAATTCAGCTTGAATGCGCTCTGTATGTCTGTCTGTAGAAATGGCATTTTCGTTATATGTCTCACCTCTTTTGTGCAATATCAACAATTGATCAAAAATACGCTTGACATTTTCTGTGCTTTTGTTATAACAGAATTATCTCTTATACTACTGCGAGAGAGAATTGTGTTGCTACGATAAGGTAGAACACCTCAAAGCACCACCCCAGCCTTGTCGGCTGGGGTACAGTCGATGCTTCGATGACAGCTATCGCAACAAAGTTCTGGTGCTGTCAAAGGAAAACCGTCAAAAGGGAAATCGTTTGCCCTATGAATATTTTGGCCAGGACGAAATTCGTTGGCAGAAATTTGAAGGTCGTGTGGAAGCGTTGATTCGCGACTACCGCAAGAGAAATAAATTTCAAGCACTTTTCCTGCAAAAGACCTCTTCACATAATCAAAGGAACCTGGATTGGTGATTTGGTGCATCGAATATCGTCTGTTGCCGCCGAGGGGCGCATGGAGGATTGGATGAATCCTCAAAATATCCTCGCGGATATTTTCTGCACGCTGTTTCGTTTCAGTTTCGTTTTGTGCGGTATGATAATGATATATATCTGTGCAAAAGGACAAGACGCATGAAGAAAAACACCGTTTCCCGCCGATGCTACCGCATTTTGCGGCGGCTGGTCGACCATTGCTATCCAAAAATCACCGTCGTGGGGCAGAAAAATCTCCCCGACGAGCCGTGCATCGTGGTCGGCAACCACTCGCAGATGCACGGGCCGATCGTCGGCGAGCTGCGCTTCCCCGGCGCGCCCGCCATCTGGTGCGCCGCGCAGATGATGCACCGCAAGGAAGTCCCCGCCTATGCCTATCAGGACTTCTGGAGCGGCAAGCCGAAAGCCGTCCGCTGGTTTTACAAGCTGCTCTCGCACCTGATCGCGCCGCTTTCAAGCTGCATTTTCAACAACGCGCACACCATCCCCGTCTATCACGACGCCCGTCTCGCCGTCACGTTCAAGCAGACCATGCAGGCGCTGGATTCCGGCGAAAATGTCCTCATTTTTCCCGAATATGCCAAGCCGCACAACCAAATCGTCTGCCAATTTCAGGAACATTTTGTCGACGTCGCGCGGCGGTATTACAAGCGCACGGGCAAGGCGCTGTGCTTCGTGCCGATGTATCTTGCACCGAAGCTGCGGACGCTGTGCCTCGGAACGCCCATCCGCTTCCGTCCGGAGGCGGAGCTCGGCGCGGAGCGCAGCCGAATTTGCACCGAGCTGATGGCGCAGATCACCGCGCTTGCCGTCGAACTTCCGGTCCACACCGTCGTCCCCTACTGCAACGTGCCGAAAAAGGAATATCCGCAAAGTCGATGACCGCCGCGCTCCGTTTGGAGCGCGGTTTTTTGCGAAAAGATCGGCATGCGGGGGGCGCGGGGTTGACAATTTTTACGCAAAAGTGTATAGTGAAAGTAGGAAAGTCACTCAAAATCCGTGGTTTTTCGCACAAGGAGGGGTCAATTCATGCTGAAAATCGAACACCTGACCAAGCAATACGGTGAAAAAACAGCGGTCGGCGACCTGTCGCTGCACATCCGTCCCGGCGAGGTCTACGGCTTCATCGGGCACAACGGCGCGGGCAAGACCACGACGCTGAAAGCGTGCGCCGGCATTTTGCAGTTCGACGCAGGCGAAATTTTCGTGGACGGTCGCTCCGTCAAGACCGACCCGCTGGGCTGCAAGCGCGCCATCGCCTACATCCCCGACAACCCCGATCTCTACGACTACATGACCGGCATCCGGTTTTTGAACTTCATCGCCGACATTTTCGGTCTGGACGCCGCGACCCGCGACGAGCGCATCCACCGCTACGCCGACGCATTCGACCTGACAAACGACCTTGCGCAGCCCATCTCCGCGTATTCTCACGGCATGAAGCAGAAGCTGGCGATCATTGCCGCGTGGATTCATGCGCCGAAGCTCATTTTGATGGACGAGCCGTTCGTCGGGCTTGACCCGACGGCGTCGCACCTGCTCAAGCAGCTCATGCGCGAGCTTTGTGACAGCGGCAGTGCCATTTTCTTCTCCACGCACGTCCTCGAGGTCGCCGAAAAGCTCTGCGACAAAATTGCCATCATCAAAAACGGAACGCTTATCCGCTCCGGCACGATGGAGGAAGTGCGCGGCGACGCCTCGCTGGAGGATGTTTTCCTCGAGCTGGAGGAAGAAGCATGCTGAAAACCTTGATGAAAAAGCAGCTCATGGAGGTCAACGTCTGGCTGCTTGTGGACAAAAAGCGTGGCACACGCCGCTCAAAGGGCGGCATCATCGGCTATCTGCTGCTCTACCTTGTGCTGTTCGCCTTTCTGGGCGGCTGCGTCTATTTTCTGGCAGGCGCGCTGTGCCCGCCGCTGCACGGCATGGGGCTCGACTGGCTGTATTTTGCCATGATGGGTCTGCTGGCGCTGCTTTTGGGGCTGTTCGGCAGCGTGTTTACCACGTCCGAAACGCTCTATCAGGCAAAGGACAACACGCTCCTGTTCTCCCTGCCCATCCCGCCGCAGCACATCCTCGTCGCGCGGCTTTCGGGCATCTGGCTGTGGAACACGATCTATACCGCGCTGGTGCTCGTCCCCGCGCTGATCTACTACTGGGTCAACTGCGCCGTGACGGTCGGAACAGTCGTCTGCGGGCTTACGGTGCTGGTGCTGCTGTCGCTGCTGGTGCTGGCGCTTTCGTGCGCTCTCGGCTGGCTCGTCGCCCGCCTCACGGCAAAGCTCAAGCGCAAGAGTTTTTTCACCGTGCTGCTGTCTCTTCTGTTCCTTGCGGTATACTACCTGTTTTATTTCAAAATCAATGAAATTTTGCAGGGCATTCTTCTGCATGCCGAGGAAGTCGGCTCGGTCATGGCGAAGATCTTCCCGTTCTACTGGCTGGGGCGGGCATGCGCGGGCAGCGGCATTTCGCTTCTCGCCTTTGCCGCGCTCGTCGGCGCGCTGCTGGCGATCGTTCTGGTCGTCATCAGCCGCAGCCTCCTGCGCATGGCGACCGCAAGCCCCGCCGCGGCGAGAAAGGCTTATCGCCGAACCGCGATGAAGACCGCCTCGCCCGACGCCGCCCTGCTGCGCCGTGAGCTGCGCCGCCTGACGTCCTCCGCGACTTACATGATGAACTGCGCCCTCGGCACGCTGTTTCTGCCCGTCGTCGGCGTCATCGTCCTCGTCAAATCGGAGATTTTCAAAGAACTGGCAGTCCTGCTACCCGACGGCTACGGCGCGCTGATCGCCGCCGCTGTTGTGTGTCTGCTCACATCCATGAACACCCTCAGCGCCGCCTCCGTCTCTCTTGAGGGGAAACAACTCTGGCTGGCGCAGTCGCTTCCCGTGCAGCCGTGGCAGGTGCTCCGCGCAAAGCTCAAGCTGCACCTCCTGCTCACGCAGCCGCCCGCCGTGATCTGCGCCATGTGCATGTCCGTCGCGCTGGGGCTTGACGTCCTGCCGTTCGCGCTCACCGTCGCAGCGTCGCTTCTGTTTGTTCTGCTGAGCGCCGCGTTTGGGCTTTGGCTCAACCTGAAAATGCCGAACCTGACGTGGACGAACGAGACCGTCCCGGTCAAGCAGAGTGCGAGCGTGTTTTTTGCCCTGTTCGGCGGCTGGCTCTTCGTGGCCGCGCTCGGCGCGCTCTGCTTTGCCACCTGCTCCGTTCTCGGCGGCGGCGCGTACCTGCTCGTCTGCGTTCTGCTGTTTGCCGCGCTCTCTTTCGTTCTCCTCTTCTGCCTGAAGCGCGCCGGCGCGCGTCGCTTCGCCTTGCTCTGACATTCTGTTGCAAAAAGAACCCCGGGTGGTATCCGATGTTCGGATATCACCCGGGGTGGCTTTTGTTATTCGGCAAGCTCGCGGTACATTGCAGAGGCGTCATCCTTGCGGACGGCTTCGGCGACGGCGAGCACCTCGACGGCGAGCGTCCGCTGACCGAACGCAATGCGCAGAACGTCGCCCACCTTGACATCGTATGATGCCTTGGCAGGGCGTCCGTTGACCGTGACGCGGGCGTTGTCGCAGGCATCGTTGGCGACGGTGCGGCGCTTGATGAGCCGCGAAACTTTCAAATATTTATCCAAACGCATGATGGAGTCTCCTTTTCGTAATCGCAGAAGCGGCATGAGGGCATGCCGCCCTACGGGCATAATACGGCAGTGCATGCGGCGGGTCGTCGGGGATGGCGTCCCCTATCGATCGGGTAGAAAGTCAAACGAGGGGCTGCGGCGCAGCCCCTCGAAGCATGAACTTATTTTGCAACGACGTCCTTGAGCGCCTTGCCCGCTTTGAAGACGGGAACGCGGGTCGCCGGGATCTCGATGGCTTCCTTGGTCTTGGGGTTGCGACCCATGCGGGCTTCGCGGCTCTTCGTCTCGAAAGAACCAAAGCCGACGAGCTGCACCTTGTCGCCCTTAACGATGGCTTCGGTGATGGTGTCGACAACGGCGGTCAGCGCCTTTTCGGCATCCTTCTTGGACAGACCGGACTTGCCGGCGATTTCTGCAATCAGTTCAGTTTTGTTCATGATCGTACCTCTTTCTTAAATTATAAAATCGTTCGCATAGTGTGTGCGGGTTGCAATTCCGCGGCGGCGCAACGTCAATTTGCCGCCGATTTTTTCTTAGCTGCATTCTGCCTATAAAATTTACCACAAAACGCTCGATTACGCAAGTAAAAATCTGGGAAAAATCAATGAATTCTCAGAATTTTCGCAATTTTATCGCCCTTGGGCAGGAACTGGCAGTCTTCATAGGTGATCGCCTTGAGCAAGACGACCAGTAAGACGTAAATTACGACCGCCGCGACGATCGCGCCGAGGCAGGCAATCATGACGCTTGCGACCACGCCGGAGAGGACGGCATACACGCCGTAAGCCACCACGCCCATCAAAAGCGCGGCGATTCCGCTCTTCCAGACGGTCGGGAAGATGTGCGGCGGGTCTTCAAGCACGCGGCGCATGGAGAAGATGTTGAGCAGCATGATCGTCAGGAAACAGACGAACGTGCCGATCGGCGCGCCGAGGATGGCAAAATCGGGATTGCCGACGAGGATATAGTTGACCGCGACTTTCAGCAGTCCGCCGATCAGGGTATTGATGACTGGGAGAACCATATGGTTATGCGCCTGCATGATGGCGGTACTCATGGAGGAAACGCTGTTGATGAGCACGGTCGGCGCGAGCAGCGCCAGAAGCCACGACGCAACGGTCAGCTTGTCGCCGGAATAGCCGCCAAGCAACGCCATGATCGGCTCGGCGAGCACCAGAAGCCCGATCGTGCAGGGCATGGCGATCAAGCCCATCAGTCGCAGGGACGAGCCTTGCACCAGCTTGACGTTTTTGCGATCCTTAAGCGTGAGATAGCCGGTGATGGCGGGGATGATCGCCGCCGTGATGCAGGGCGTGAGCGACGTCGGGAGATTAAAGACCGTCTGGCAATAGCTGTAAATACCCTTGGCGTTTTCCGCAGCGGTCTGCGCAAGCGACTGCCCCGCCTTGTTCGCGTCCTGCGCGATCTGCAAAAGCATGCCCATCATGTTCTGCGTGCCGAGCGCAGTGCTTTCCGCGGCGGAGATCAGGCGGCGCGTGACGGTGATCTCGTCAAGCAGACTGATGAGCTGCAAGCCCGCTGCGCCGATGGTGATGGGCACGGCAATGGAGAGCAGGCGCTTTGCCGTGCTGCCGAACGAGAGCGCCGTGCCGCCGAGTGCGGCGACTGCGCGGCGGTTGCGGCGGTATTTGAAGAAAATGTACAGCGCCGAGAAGCCCGCGCCGATGGAAATGCCGGCAATGGTCGCGCCGGAGGCGTAGGCGTCGTTGTGATACTCCCGCATGACCAGCCACGCGAAGCCCAGGCCGAGGACGAGCTTGCCCGCCGCCTCGATGACCTCGCTGACGGCGGTGGGGCGCATGTCGCCCTGCCCCTGGAAATAGCCGCGCCCGGCGGAGGCGAAGCAGATGAACGTCACGGCAGGTCCGAGGGCGAAGATGGAATACGACGCGTTGGGCATGCTCATCACCTGCTCGGCAAGAATGCCCGGAATGAGCATCATCAGTGCCGTGCCGAGCAGACCGATGGTCATGTAGGCGACCAGCGCCGTCCGGAAAATACGGCGCATCTGGCGTCCGTTGCCGAGGGTATGCGCCTCGGAGATCATGCGGCTCATGGCGACGGGCAAACCGGTCGCCGAGATGGTGAGCAGGACGGTATAGATCGAATAGGCGGCGTTGAAATAGGCAAAGCCGGCGTCGCCGATCAGTTGCTTGAGTGGGATCTTATAAAGCATCCCGATGACCTTGACAATGATCGTCGCAAGCGACAAGATTGCCGCGCCGGTCATGAAATTCTGCTTTTTGCGGTTTTCCAAAATCATCCTTCTTTCTGTTCGCTGAACATATGGGGCATGACGTAATCGGCAAGCTCCTTGACGACCGCCGAGAGGTCGATGGTCTTGTATTCTCCGGCGGCGTAGAGCACCTTGCCGCGCACCATCGTCATCACGACGTCGTGCCCACTGACGGCATAAGCAAGGTGGCTCATAACGTTGTGGCAGGGCATGAGGTGTGGCTGGGTGAAGTCGAGGAGAACGAGGTCGGCGTCCATGCCGAGCTTGATCATGCCGCACTCTGCCTCACGCCCCTGCGCCCGCGCGCCGCAGACCGTCGCCATCATCAGCGCAGCCTGTGCAGGCAGGGCTTTCGGCTCAAGGCTCATGCCCTTTGCCATCAGCGCAGCCGCCTTGATCTCCTCAAAGAGGTCGAGGTTGTTGTTGGAAACGTTGGAATCCGTGCCGAGGGCGACGTTCATGCCCGCTCTGACCATGTCCTCGACTTTTGCGCAGCCCGAGCCGAGCTTGAGGTTGGACACGGGGCAATGAACCGCCGTGACGCCCCGCTTAGCAAGCAGGCGCATGTCCTCGTCCTCGACCCAGACGCAGTGCGCCGCAATGGTCGGAACGTCAAACACATGATGGCAGTCGAAGATCTGCGCGGGCGTCAGACCGTAGCGCTCCTTGCACGCTTCGTGCTCCGCCTTGGTCTCCGAGAGGTGGACGTGCATGCGAAGTCCCTCGTTGAGGGCGTATTCGCTGACCGCCTCCCAGACCTCGTGATGAGAGGTGTATTCCGCGTGGATGGACGCCTCGATCTTGATTCTGCCGTTGTCATAGCCGTGCCATTTTTCCTTGACAGCGACCATCTCGCGGCAGCGGGTGTCCTTTTCAAAATCAAAATCCTCGCCGAAGTGGCTGATGGCGCGCGCAACGTTCGCCTTGATGCCCGACTGCGCGATCGCTTCGCAGACCTCGTCGCAGAAATAGTACATATCCGACACGGAGGTCGTGCCGAAGCGCAGCGCCTCGGCAATGGAG
>CAYRMX010000076.1:0-7686 GCA_964425295.1 uncultured Oscillospiraceae bacterium
CGATGGCCCTGAGACGCGTGGTCATCCGCGCGACAAGTCCCGGGTCGGTGAGGTTTTCAATGTAGCACACCGTCACGTTGGTGAGCGTCCGTTTGCCCACCACGAACTGCTTCAGCCGCAGCGCGGGCGTACGCAGATGCCGCCGGACAAGGCTTGTGTTCGTGCGCACCGTCTCGACAAACGCGTCCTTCGCGCCCTTGATGGTGTTCTCAGCCTCTGGGCTGGACGGGCCGCGCTTTTCGCCCGTCTTGACCTCGAAGCACAGCGCCGTCTTCTGCGCGCCGAAAAACACCGCGCAATAGCCGTTCACCAGCAGCTTTGCCGCCGCGCCGACCGTATCCGCGCGCGTCATTGCCGCGCACCACACCGCGCCCGACGCGGCCCGCTCAAGTATTTCCTCCTGTGTCCCGGGTTGGAGCCTGGCCAGCGGCCGCAGCACAAAATCGGCGATGTCGCCGCCGGAGGTCAGCCCGTCGATGGCATAGAGATAAAGCGTGTGCCCGCCGACGTGCAGCACGCGGCGGTTAAAGTCGCCCGCCCCGTCAAACAGGGCGGAAATACCGCCGTCCGTCAATGCTTTCACGCTCCATCACCTCGCCGCTAGTCTGCGCCGAACACGGAAAATTATGCGCCGTGCGCACCACTTGACAAATATCGGATTGGTGATATTATAATCTTTAAGGTGTTCCCACAGCGGACACGCCGAAGTTGTATTTTTTCGTGAACGGAGTACCGTATGAAAATTGTAATCATCGGCGCCGGCAAGATCGGCGCGACCCTCTGCGACCAGCTTGCGCAGGAGGGGCATGAGATCACCGTGGTCGACTGCGACCCCGCCGCGCTGGAAGCCATCAGCACGCTCGACGTCATGACCGTCGAGGGCAACGGCATCACCCGCGAAATGCAGGTGGAAGCGGGCGTGCCGGACGCCGACCTCGCCATTGCCGTCATGTCGACCGACGAGCAGAATCTGCTCGCCTGCCTGATCGCCAAAAAGCTCGGCGTGGGCAACACCATCGCCCGCGTGCGCAACCCCGAATACGCCACCGGCATCAACCTGGTCAAGGATGATCTTGGTCTGAGCATGGCGCTCAATCCGGAGCTTGCCAGCGCGTCGGAAATCGCACGCATTCTGCGCGTGCCGTCGGCGATCAAAATCGATACGTTTTCCGGTGGGCGGGTCGAGCTGCACAAGGCGCTGCTGCCCGACACCTGCAAGCTCGCCGGCATGAGGCTCGCCGAGCTGGGCAAGGTGCAAAGCGGCGTTCTGATCTGTGCCGTCGAACGCGGCGCGCACGACGTCTATATCCCCGACGGCTCGTTCACGCTTCAGGCAGGCGACCGCATCAGCTTCATCACCAAGCCGAAGACCGCCTATCAGTTTTTCAAGCGCATCGGCATCCCCGCCGAGCCCGCCAAGCGTGTGATGATTCTCGGCGGCGGACGCATTTCGTTCTATCTGGCAAAGCAGATGCTCGATTTCGGTGCGGACGTCAAAATCGTCGAGGCAAACCGCGAGGTCTGCGAGAGCCTGTCCGAGCGTCTGCCGGAGGCGACGATCATCCACGGCGACGGCACGAACGAACGCCTCCTCGCCGAGGAGGGCATCGACGGCATGGACGCCATCGCCTCGCTGACGGGCATCGACGAAGAAAACGTGCTCATGAGCCTGTATGCGCGCAGCGTGAGCAAGGCGAAGATCATCACCAAGATCAACCGCACCACCTTCTCGCGCATCATCAAGTCGATGGATTTGGGCAGCGTCTTCCACCCGCGCTATATCGCCGCCGACCACATCGTGCGCTATGTCCGCGCGATGCAGAACTCCCTCGGCTCGAACGTCGAAACGCTCTATAAGATCGTCGGCAACAAGGCGGAGGCTCTCGAATTCCGCGCCACGGCGAAGTCCGCCGTCTGCGGAACGCCCCTGATGGAGCTGGAGCTGATCCCGAATCTGCTCATCGGCGCGATCAACCGCGGCGGTAAGATCCTCACGCCCGGCGGTCACGACACCATCGAGCCGGGTGACACCGTGATCGTCGTGACGACCGCCACGGGTCTGAACGACCTGGACGACATTTTGGAACGTCGGAGAGCGAAGTCATGAATTACCGAATGATTTTTTCCCTGTTGGGAAACGTACTGCTCATCATCTGCGCCGTACTTTTGCTGCCGGTGCTCGTCGCGGTGATCTATCGGGAGAGCGCGCTTTATGACCTGCTGCTGACCATCGCGATCTGCGGCGCGGTCGGCATCGCACTGTCCCTCCTGCGCCCAAAGACCAACCGCACCATGCACGCCCGCGACGGCTTCGTGATGGTCTCGCTGGCGTGGATCGTCATTTCGCTCGCCGGTGCGCTCCCGCTCCGACTCAGCGGAACGATTCCGTCGTATCTCGACGCCGTCTTTGAGGCGGTCTCCGGCTTCACGACCACCGGTTCGAGCGTCCTGACCGACGTCGAAGTCGTGCCGAAATGTCTGCTCCTCTGGCGCAGCCTCATGCACTGGCTCGGCGGCATGGGCGTGCTCGTCTTCATGATGGCGATCGTCCCGCTCTCCGGCGACAGCATTTATCTGCTCAAGGCAGAATCTCCCGGCCCGTCGGTCGAAAAAATGGTGCCGAAAATGCGCGATTCCTCGCTCATTCTCTACGCCATCTATCTCGGCATGACCGTGCTGCAAATGCTCGTCTATCTCGTCGGCAACCTTTTCGGCTGGGGCGAGATCTCGTTTTTCGACAATCTGTGCATCACGTTCGGCACGGCGGGTACAGGCGGCTTTGCGATCTATAACGACGGGCTTGCTCGCTTCTCGCCCTATATCCAGTGGGTCACGACCGTCTTTATGGTGCTCTACGGCGTCAATTTCTCCGTCTATTTCTTTATCCTGTGCAAAAAATTCAAGCTCGCCCTCAAGCACACCGAGGCGCGCTGGTATTTTACGATCATTCTTTCTTCCACGGCGCTGATCGTCCTGAACCTGATGACCGCCGGCGGCTATTTTGCCAAGCTCGGTGACGCCGTCCGTCATGCGGCGTTCTCCGTCGCCGCGATCATCACCACCACGGGCTACGGCACAACGGATTTCTCGCAGTGGCCGGAATTCTCCCGCGTGATTTTGGGGCTTTTGATGATCGTCGGCGCATGTGCCGGCTCGACAGGCGGCGGCATGAAGGTCAGCCGCGTCTATATCCTCATCAAAACCGCCGGCGCTGAAGTTCGCCAGCTCATCCATCCGCACGCCATCACCGTCCTCAAGATGGACGGCAAGCGCCTGAGCCGCGACGTCATCCACGGCGCAAGCGCGTTCCTGATCGTCTATGTCGTGATCGCGTGCATCTCGATGCTCGTCCTCTCGCTCGACAGCTTCGGCACGGAAACGACCCTCTCGGCGACCCTGACGACGCTCAATAACATCGGCCCTGGTCTGACCAAGCTGATCGGCCCGTTCGGCAGCTTCGCAAGCTTCTCCGACCTCTCGACGCTCATGATGATCGTAAATATGCTTTTCGGCAGACTGGAAATCTTCCCCATGCTGCTTCTCCTCCGCCCCTCGACGTGGAGGAAGCATTGAATCACAGTAAGCGGCGCTGTCCTTTCGGACAGCGCCGCTTCTATTGTTATTCACCCGAGGGTTTTCCCCGTTCCGTCAGCGCTTCTTCGCCAGCGGGGTAGAACGCGCCTGAAGCTCCTGAAGCACGACGATGATCCGGTTGGACACCAGCCAGCCCGTTTCCGTCAGGCGCCAGCGGTCGTTGACAAGCTCCGCATAGCCCTTTTCCGCAAAGCGCTGCATTGCCTTGTCCAGCGGCTCAAACGGCATGAGGTATCCACGCTCGTATTCCTGCGCCTGAATGCCCTCGGACGTGCGCAGCCGCAGCATGACATATTCGCCCGCTCGCTCGCGCAGGGGGATCGTCTCGCATTCGGAGAGGATCGGCTCGTGCCTGGCGATGCCGTCGATATAACCGTGCAGATCGCGGAGGATGGTATAGCGCTTGCCGTCGAAATCGCTCGCCGCCGTCGGGCCGAAGCCGAGATATTCCCCGCCCGTCCAGTACTTCATGTTGTGCTTCGAGGCATAGCCCTTTTTGGCGAAATTGGAAATTTCATAGTGCTCATAGCCAAAATCCCGCAAAATCGCCGACGCCGCGAGGTACATTTCCGCCTGCGTGTCGTCATCGGGCAGGTTGGCGCAGTCGCGGTAGTGCCAGAGGGGGGTATTTTCCTCGACTTTTAAGCCGTAGCAGGAGATGTGCTCCGGGCGCATGCGCGCAATGCGCTCGACGGTCTGCTTCCAGCCCGTGAGCGTCTGGTTCGGCAAGCCGTACATCAGGTCGAGCGAAATGTTGCCGAAGCCCGCCTCGCGGGCACGGTGCATCGCCTGTTTTGCCTGTTCAAAGGTGTGCGGTCTGCCCAGCTTTTGGAGCATGACGTCGTCGTCGGACTGCACGCCGATGGAAATGCGGTTAAAGCCCGCGCGCAGCAGACGGCGCAGACTCTGCGGCGTGACGCTGTCCGGATTGGCTTCGAGCGTGATCTCCGCTTCGACGCTCAGGCGGAAGCTGCGGTGGATCTCATCGAGGATTTTTTCCAGATTTTCCGCGCCGAAGAAGCTCGGCGTGCCGCCGCCGAAATACACCGTGTCTACGATGTGCTCCGGGGCGAGCTTGCCCGCCTCACGGATGTGGTCGGCGAGCGCCTGAAGATATTCGTCGGTCATGTGCCGGTCGCGGCTGCCACCGACGGAATAAAAATCGCAGTATTCGCACTTGCTCTTGCAGAACGGGATGTGGACATAAATGCCCAGCCGCTTCTCCGGGGCGTTTGTGCGGCTCAGAAAAAACGCCATGTTACTTTCCTCCAATACGCTGGGAAAGGAACGCTTTCAGTTCTTCGACCGTGCCGTTCTGCAAGCCCGCCTTATCCAAGAAGAACCACTGCCGCCGCCCGCTCTGCACGAGCAGCAGGCGTTCCGTTTCGACCATTCGACCCAGCGCGGAATAGCCCTCGACGGTCACGTCGTCGCCCTCGTCGATGCTCTGCGCGAGGTTTAGGGCGAAGAATTCGGTGGTCAGATGCAGCTCCGTTGCGCCGAAATTGCGGCGAATGTTCTCCTCCCAGCGCTGAAGCGCCTTTTTCGGGGTGGAAAACTGCGTATAGCACAGGTAGAGCAGCAAAAGCGCCAGCACGCCCGCCATGAGGAGATTGCTGTTGTCCTTCGTGCGGAAAAACTGCACCAGCGTGACGCACAGCATCACCGCCGCCAGACCCATGCAGGCCCAGACCGTGACGCGGGCATACTTCGGCGTCAGTGCGCGGGAGGCTTCGTACTGCGTTTGGGCGTTGAGCGTCGTTTTCACCGTGAAGCGCGGCGCTTCCAGCGGCTTGACGGGTTCTTCGACGTCGGATTCCTCGGCGGATTGCGCCACCGTGTTCTCAATGACATCCGCGCCGGTTTCCGACACAGACGTCTCGATCGCTTCGATCTCGTGTTCAGCTTTCATGGAAAAACTCCTTTGTAACAGTTTTCAAACGGGTTTCGCCCTGCGGAATGTCTATCGGAATTGTATTTGTAGGGAACGATGCCTACATCGTCCCGCACCCGCGCCGCAGCGCAAATTACAATCTGTCGGCGACGCCGACACCACCGCTGTTCACTCTTCACTCGCCGCGTCAGCGGCGGAGGCTGCGGTTACTCCTCGCTTGCCGCGTCCGTCGCTTCGGCAGCAGCCGTAGACTGCACGGCGATAAGGCGGTTTCCCTCCTCGACGCGCATGAGGATGACGCCCTGCGTGTCGCGGTTATAGATGCTGATGCTCTCGGCGGGGGTACGCAGGATGACGCCGCCGGACTCGATGAGCAGGATGTCGTCCGTCTCGTCGACGACCGTCGCGCCGGCGACCATGCCGGTTTTTTCGGTCAGGCGATAGTTCTTCATGCCCTTGCCGCCGCGTCCCTGCACCTCGTCGCCGCGCAGGTAGCTCTCGACCGGAGTGCGCTTGCCGTAGCCCTTTTCCGTGACGGTAAGCAGGGTCTTGCCCGGCTGCGCCACCGCTGCCCCGACGACGCAGTCGTCCTCGCCCAGACGGATGCCGCGCACGCCCGTTGCCATGCGTCCCATGCAGCGCACGTCGTCCTCGGCAAAGCAGATCGCCATGCCGCGGCGCGTTGCCAGCAGGATGTTGTCGCTGCCCGTCGTCTTGAGTACGGAGATCAGCTCGTCGCCCTCGTCGAGGGTCAGGACGCGGATGCCCGCCCTGCGGGCGGTATAGACATCATTCAGACCGATACGCTTGACCGTGCCGTTGCGCGTGGTCATCATGAGATATTCGTTGTCGCTGAATTCGCGGGTCAGCAGCATCGCCGTGACGCGCTCTCCCTCTTCCAGCGGCAGGATGTTGACGATGTTCGTTCCCTTGGCGGTGCGGCTCGCTTCGGGGATGAGATACCCCTTGCGGCGATGGACGCGACCGAGGTTCGTGAAGAACAGCAGGTAGTCGTGCGTCGAGGCGATGAAGAGGTTTTTGATATAATCCTCTTCCTTGAGGCTCTGCCCGGAGATGCCGCGTCCACCGCGCTTCTGGCTGCGGTAGGTGTCGACCGGCAGACGCTTGATGTATCCGGCATTCGACAGGGTATAGCAGCAGTCCTCCTCCTCGATCAGGTCTTCGTCGTCGATCTCGTCCTCGACGTCCTGGATCTCGGTGCGGCGCTTGTCGCCATACTTGTCACGAACGGCGGTCAGTTCATCCTTGACGATGCTCTTGACCATCTCCATGTCGCCCAAAACGCGCTGATAATAGGCGATTTTTTCTTCCAGCTCGCGGTATTCGGCGAGCAGCTTGTCCTTTTCCAGACCCTGCAACCGCTTGAGCTGCATGTCCAAAATCGCCTGCGCCTGAATTTCCGACAGGCTGAAACGCTCCATGAGGGCTTCCTTTGCGTCGTCATAGCGCGAGCGGATGATGCGGATGACCTCGTCGATGTTGTCCTGCGCGATGATCAGCCCCTCCAAGAGGTGCGCGCGCTCCTGCGCCTTTTTGAGTTCATAACGCGTGCGGCGGATGACGACCTCCTCCTGATGGGCAAGGTATTCATCCAGAATTTCCCGCAGTGAGAGCACCTTCGGCTGGCTCTGGTTCTTGACCAGCGCGAGCATGTTGACCGGGAAGGTCGTTTGCAGCGCCGTCTGCGCAAACAGGCGATTGAGCACGACCTGCGCATTTGCCTCGCGCTTGAGCTCAATGACGATGCGCATGCCGTTGCGGTCGGACTCGTCGCGGATGTCGGAGATGCCCTCAAGCCGCTTTTCGTTGACCTGATCCGCCATGTTCTTGATGAGCATGCGCTTGTTGACCTGATAGGGGATCTCGGTGACGATGATGCGCTGGCGGTTCTGCCCGAATTCCTCCAGCTCCGTGCGGGCGCGCATGGTGATGCGTCCCTTGCCCGTGGCATAAGCGCTGCGGATGCCCGCGCGACCGAGAATCAAGCCCTTGGTCGGGAAATCAGGGCCGGTGATGTGCTCCATGAGGTCGGAGAGCGTTGCCTCCGGGTTGTCGAGGACGCACAGGCAGGCGTTGATGACCTCGGTGAGGTTGTGCGGCGGGATGTTCGTCGCCATGCCGACGGCGATGCCCGACGAGCCGTTGACCAGCAGGTTCGGGAAGCGGCTGGGCAGCAC
>CAYRMX010000077.1:0-7600 GCA_964425295.1 uncultured Oscillospiraceae bacterium
GTTGATACCTTATTATTTTAACCGATTTTTTTACAGATGAAAAGAAGTTTTTCGCAAATTTTTTAATTTTTTCGAGAAATTTTTTGCAAAGACGACCGACCATGCGGAGCGGAAAGGTAATCAGCCGCCAAAACCCCGAGAAAAATCGCAGCAGCGGTCGGCTGAGAAGCAAAAAATAGACCGCTGCACCGAGAACACTGCCCGCGAACATGAAAATACGGTACTGCCCGCCGCCGACGTAGAGCGTAAAGAGAAGATTTCCCACGAGGACACCGAGGGCGAACAGCAGGTCGAGCAAATGCGTCAGAAAATGCAGACTGCGCCGCAAGCCGCGCAGACAGTCGTAGAGCAAGCCGAAGCCAAGCCCCAGCAGCGCTGAGGCGAGAAAGCGGTTGGCTTGCAGAATGAGTGGCTGCTCCATTTAACGGAACAGGCGGCGGAAAAAACCGCCTGATTTTTGCGCTTCTTCATAGGACAGCGCGTCGATCGTCCCGGTCACGGCGACCTGACCGCCCTCGCCGGAGAGCGAGCGCAGCCGCAGACCCTCTCCGTGGATGATAAGCAGCCCGCGCGCCGTGTGCAGGGCGACGGCATTTTCGTCAAAGCTTTCGACCTCGCGCACGCCTGTAACGGTGAGCTTTTCCCGATTATCCAGCCGCAGCTCGTGCGGTTCCTGACGGTTCGGTTCCATCGGCATCCCTCCGCACTATATATACGGTGGAGGGGGCTGAAATATTACAAAATCGGATTAAACATCTCGGCGTTCAGAACGTCGGAAAGCTCGACAAGACCGTGGTGCAGCGTTCCGCAGTAATCGTAATTGAGCATGCAACTGCGCAGATTCAGCGGCGTGGGTTCAAGTGAAAGGGAGAAGCGGACGGTCGTTCCGCGACAGTTTTCATTCGCGCTGACGCTGATGGTGCCGCCGTGCAGCCATGCGATCTCGCGCACCATCGGCAGTCCCAGACCGATTCCCCGGCGGGAGTCGCCCGGTGTGCGGTCTGCAAAGCGTTCGAACAGTGTAGCGGCGACGTCGGGGGAAATGCCCTCGCCGTCGTCGATGACGGAAATGAGCAGTTGGCGTTCCTGACGACGGAGAGAGAGCGTGATGTTCCCGCCGCGCGGGGTATAATTGATCGCATTGGAAAACAGATTATAGAGTGCGCGCTCCACGAGCGCCGTGTCGATGTCGGCGCGCAGAGGACGCGAAAGCGGCTGATAGTGCAGCACAAGCCCAGAGGATTCCACGAGGGGACGCGCCTGCGCAAGAAATTCGTCGAAAAATGCGACGAGATCGGTCGGCGTGCGCCGCAGCTCCTTGCGCCGCAGGAGCAGACTTCCGCCATCGGACATCTGCCCGCAGAGGCGGACAAACTGGTAAATTGAGCGGTTCAGGCGGGATGCGGCGGGCAGCGCTGCGGTGTCTGCGCTTTCGTCGATGTGGTCAAACAGCTCGCTCGCCGCGCCGAGCATCATGTGAAGCGGCTTGCGCAGCGTGGCGGAGGCGTTGACGACTGCGGAAGCAGTAGCATTCAGCGCAGTCTCGCGCGGCGTGGAAACAAAAAGGTCGCCCTCGCCGACTGCGCGGACACAGGCGTCATATTCCCGCCCCTCGAGCGAAAGCGGGAGCTGCAATATTCCCGTGCGCTGCCAGAGCGTGTAAAGCATTTCCTCGCGACCGAGAAGGGCAGAAAGCGGCGTGTCCGGCAGCAGATGCGTCGCGGCGGCGTGGTTGCACCAGAGGATCACACCGTCCTTGACAAAAAATGCCGGCTGCGAAAACAGCTCCAGAATTTGCTTGACCTGTTCATCCATCTGTGCCACCTCCTCTGGTAGTATCCGCCGCGGCGGAAAAAATTTTCATGGAAATCTTTTCTTTGTCGAAAGGTGTCGTATAATCTTATCATACCCCATTTCGAAAGGAAACGCAAGTGCTCTTTCCATCCGTCGGTAAAAAAGTAGTTGCGGCGGCAGAGGGGATTTTGCGGTTGCCTGAGGGCGGAAAGTGTGGTATAATAACCATAATAATGGTTATTATACCGATTTATCGCCATTTTCCTCCTCGGCTTCGCCGAGAACCGGAAAACATGGCTGTTTTTACCACTTTGCTTACGCTTTGTGGTATCATACCTTGATAAGAAACCATTGGCAGAACATTGGAGGAGCTTCATGCGAAATTCCATTTTAGTCCGGGGCGCGCGCGAAAATAATCTGAAAAATGTGGACATTGAGATCCCGCGTGACTCCCTGTGCGTCTTTACGGGCCTTTCCGGATCGGGCAAGTCCTCGCTTGCGTTTGACACCATCTATGCCGAGGGGCGACGGCGCTATGTCGAGTCGCTTTCGGCGTATGTACGGCAGTTTTTGGGGCAGATGGACAAGCCGGACGTCGACGTGATCGAAGGGCTGTCACCGGCAATTTCCATTGACCAGAAAACGACCTCGAAGAACCCGCGCTCCACGGTCGGCACGGTGACGGAGATTTATGACTACCTGCGTCTTTTGTGGGCGCGGGTCGGTACGCCGCACTGCCCGAAATGCGGCAGAGAAATTCGCCGCCAGAGCATCGACCAGATCGTCGACAAGGTGCTCACCATGCCGGAGGGGACGCGTTTTCAGGTACTTGCGCCCATTGTGCGCGGCAAAAAAGGCGAGCACGTCAAGCTGCTCGACGACGCCCGCCGCAGTGGCTTTGCCCGCGTGCGGATCGACGGCATTCTCTACGACCTGAGCGAGGAAATCAGCCTCGAAAAGAACAAAAAGCACACGATCGAGCTGGTCGTCGACCGTCTCGTTCTGCGCGGGGATATCACCCGCCGTCTGACCGACTCAATCGAAACGGCGCTTTCCCATGCCGGCGGCATCGTTCTCATCCAGTGCCCGGACAGCGGGGAGGAGACGCTCTTTTCGCGCAATTACGCCTGCGACGACTGCGGCATTTCCATGCCGGAGCTGTCGCCGCGCCTGTTTTCGTTCAATAACCCCCTTGGCGCGTGCCCGGAGTGCTCCGGTCTGGGCTTCCGGCTCAAGGTCGACCCGACGCTCATCATCCCGAATCCCGAACTGTCGATTTTTGACGGCGGCATTCAGGCAAGCGGCTGGGGCAACATCAAAAACGACTCCATCGCACGAATGTATTTTGAAGCGATGGCGCAAAAATACCGCTTTGATCTCCATGCGCCGATCAAAACCCTGTCGGAAACGGCGATGGACGTTATTCTGAACGGCACGAAAGGCGAAAAACTGAGCCTGCACTACGAGCGCGGCAACGGTCGCGGTACGCTGGAACAGGCGTTTGAGGGCATTTTGCCGAATTTGGAGCGCCGCTTCCGCGAAACGCAGTCCGACGCCATGCGCAAAGAGCTGGAGGAGTGCATGAGCAGCTCACCCTGCCCGCACTGCAACGGCGACCGCTTGTCCGACATCGCACGCGCCGTGACAGTCGGTGGACTGTCGATCACCGGCTTCTGCGACCTGTCGGTGAAAAAGGAACTGGAATTCCTCGACGGGCTGCACCTTGAGGGCGCGCAAAGCGTGATCGCCGAGCAGATTTTACGCGAGATCATTTCCCGCCTCGGCTTCCTGCAAAGTGTCGGGCTGGAATACCTGACCCTCTCGCGCGCAGCGGGGACGCTCTCCGGCGGCGAAGCGCAGCGCATTCGGCTGGCGACGCAGATTGGCTCGTCCCTGATGGGCGTGCTCTATATCCTTGACGAGCCGAGCATCGGGCTTCACCAGCGCGACAACGACAAGCTGCTTGAGACACTTTGCCGTCTCCGCGACCTCGGAAACACACTGATCGTCGTCGAGCACGACGAGGACACCATGCGCGCGGCGGATTTCATCGTCGACGTCGGTCCGGGTGCGGGTATCCACGGGGGCGAGATCGTTGCGAGCGGCACGTTACAAGACGTTATGAACACTCCCGCGAGCATCACGGGACAGTATCTCTCCGGCACGCGGCGCATTCCCGTGCCGACGGAGCGGCGGACGGGCAACGGCAAGCTGCTGTCATTCTACGGCTGCCGCGAGAACAACCTGAACGGCATCGACGTTCACATCCCACTCGGAACGTTCACCTGCGTGACGGGTGTTTCCGGCTCGGGCAAGTCCTCGCTCGTCAATGAGATCATTGCCAAGCGCCTTGCAGGGGCTCTGAACCACGCCCGTGTCCGCGCGGGCAAGCATGCGCGCATGGAGGGCGAACGGGCGCTCGACAAGGTCATCGTCATTGACCAAAGCCCGATCGGGCGCACGCCGCGCTCGAATCCCGCGACTTATACCGGGCTGTTTACCGATATCCGCGAGCTGTTTGCCTCGACTTCGTCGGCAAAGGAGCGCGGCTACAGCGCAGGTCGCTTCTCGTTCAACGTCAAGGGCGGACGCTGCGAGGCATGCTGCGGTGACGGCCTGGTGAAGATCGAAATGCACTTTCTGCCCGACGTCTATGTGCCCTGCGAGGTCTGCCACGGCAAGCGCTATAACCGCGAGACGCTGGAAGTGACGTATCGCGGCAAGACGATCGCCGACGTGCTGGACATGACCGTGGATGAGGCGCTGGAATTCTTCGAAAATCAGCCCCGCCTGCGGGAAAAGGTTTCCACGCTGGCGCAGGTTGGGCTGGGCTATGTCAAGCTGGGGCAAAGCTCCACGACCCTTTCCGGCGGCGAGGCGCAACGCGTCAAGCTTGCCACGGAGCTTGCGCGGCAGGCGACGGGGAAAACGCTCTATATCCTCGATGAACCGACGACGGGGCTGCATATGTATGATGTCCACAAGCTGCTGGAAGTCCTGCAAAAGCTGGTCGACGCGGGCAACACCGTTCTGGTCATCGAGCACAATCTCGACGTCATCAAAACGGCGGACTACCTCATCGATCTCGGCCCGGAGGGCGGCGACGGCGGCGGAACAATCGTTGCAAGCGGCACGCCCGAGGAGGTCGCAGCATGTGAGGCGTCGTATACCGGAAAATACCTAAAAAAAGTGCTGTGAGAGGGGGCAATGGCATGAGCACGGATCGTTTGGTGCGGCGTTTTCTGTTCCGCAATCCCGATGCGTTGACCGACGCCGACCTGCTTGAGCTGCTACTCCGATTCGGAAACGGTGACGCGCCGGTGCTTGCGGAGCGGCTTCTGCGGCAGTTTCCGAGCGTCGCGTCGATCATGGAGGCGACGACGGAAGACCTGTTCGCCGTCGAGGGCATGGACGAGGAAAGCGCGCTCCTGCTGCGCCTTGTGCCGGAGCTGCACCGCCGCTATTTCCTCTCGCGCTCGCAGTTTGAAACGCGCCTGACGGACAGCACGGGCTTCGGACAATATTTACTCCCGTATTTTTACGGCAAAAAGGACGAAATGGTCTACCTTTTGAGCCTCGACGGCGGCGGACGGGTGCTCAACTGCCGCCTGTTGGGGCAGGGAAGCGTCAATTCCGTCAACATCCCCATCCGCCGCATGGTGCAGGAGGCGCTGACGATGAACGCCACGGCGGTCGTTCTGGCGCACAACCATCCGTCCGGCATCGCCGTGCCCTCCAAGGAGGACGTTGAGCTGACGCTCCGTCTGCGCGAAACGTTCGACGCGATGGATATTCTGCTGCTTGACCATATCGTTGTCGCGGACGATGACTTCGTTTCCATGCGCGACAGCGGATATTTGAATCGGTTTTGACCGAAATTTGAAAAACGGAGGTCATTATGGTGCAATTTACCGTCACGGGCATGAGCTGCGCGGCGTGCAGCGCCCGTGTGGAAAAGGCGGTTTCGAAAGTGCCGGGCGTGAGCGCATGCTCCGTGAGCCTGTTGACAAACTCAATGGGCGTGGAGGGCACGGCGTCCGCCGAGGCAATCATTGAAGCCGTCCGCGCATCCGGTTACGGCGCAGCGCTCAAGGAACGGAAAAGGGAACAGACTCCTGCGCCGCAGGACTCGCTTGCCGACCAAGAAACGCCTGCGCTGCGCAAGCGCCTGATCGCGTCGCTGCTGTTCCTGCTGCCGCTGATGTATGTCTCGATGGGGCATACCATGTGGGGCTGGCGACTGCCGTCCTTTTTGGAAAACGACCATGTTGCCATTGGGCTGTTGCAGCTTTTGCTGACCGTCACGGTCATGGTCATCAATCAGAAATTTTTCCGCAGCGGTTTTGCCGCTCTGTGGCACCGTGCGCCGAATATGGACACACTCGTCTCGCTCGGCGCGGCGGCGGCGTTCGGTTACAGCACATTCGTCCTGTTTGTCATGTCGAACGCACAGGCACGCGGCGACCGGGAAGCGGTCATGGGCTATGCGCATGAGTTCTATTTTGAGTCCACTGCGATGATTTTGACGCTTATCACGGTCGGAAAGCTTCTCGAAGCGCGCTCCAAGGGCAAGACCACCGACGCGCTCAAGAGCTTGATGAAGCTTGCGCCGAAGACGGCGACGCTCCTGCGGGATGGCGAGGAAGTCGTTGTTCCGATCGAGCAGGTGCGCAAGGGCGATATTTTCCTTGTCCGCCCCGCGCAGAGTATTCCCGTCGACGGCACTGTCCTTGAGGGCGCGAGCGCGGTCAACGAAGCGGCGCTGACGGGAGAGAGTCTGCCGGTGGACAAGGCGGCGGGCGACACCGTTTCGGCGGCAACGCTGAATCAGTCCGGCTTCCTCAAGTGTGAAGCGACGCGCGTCGGCGAGGACACGACCCTTTCGCAGATCATTCAGATGGTCAGCGACGCCGCCGCGACCAAAGCACCGATCGCCAAGGTCGCCGACCGCGTTTCCGGCGTGTTTGTGCCGGTGGTCATGTCGATCGCCGCCGTGACGATCGCCGTTTGGCTCATGGTGGGGCAGACGGTCGGTTTTGCGCTGGCGCGAGGCATTTCTGTGCTGGTCATCAGTTGCCCGTGCGCATTGGGACTGGCGACGCCGGTGGCGATCATGGTCGGAAGCGGCATGGGCGCAAAGAACGGCATTTTGTTCAAATCCGCTGCTGCACTGGAAGAAGCGGGCAAGGCAAAGGTCGTCGCGCTGGACAAAACCGGCACGATCACCGCGGGAGAGCCGCAGGTGACGGACATTTTACCGGCAGAGGGTCTGACGGCGGCGGAGCTGCTGCGTAAGGCGGCGGCTTTAGAGGCGAAGAGCGAGCATCCGCTGGCGCGGGCTGTGATGGCGTACGCACGGCAGCAAAAGATAGAGCCTGCGGAGGTCAGCGCGTTTACGGCTTTGCCGGGCAGCGGACTTACGGCGATGCTGGACGGCAAGCAGCTTCTCGGCGGCAGCATGAATTGGATCGGCCTACAGGCGAGAGACGCTGCGGCGGGAAGTGAACGGTTGACAGAGCAGACAGGTGTTCTTGCAGATGCAAACAAAGCGCTGCTGACGCAGGCGGAACGTTTCGCGGAGGCAGGTAAGACGCCGCTGCTGTTTATGGAAGACGGCAAGTTGCTGGGTATGATTGCGGTCGCGGATACCATCAAAGAGGACAGCGCAGCTGCGATTCGCGATCTGCGTCATCTTGGACTGCGCGTGGTCATGCTGACCGGTGATAACGAAAAAACGGCTGTTGCCATCGGCGCACAGGCGGGCGTGGACGAGGTCATCGCGGGCGTGCTGCCGGACGGCAAGGAA
>CAYRMX010000078.1:0-7587 GCA_964425295.1 uncultured Oscillospiraceae bacterium
ATGTTCGAGATCGTCCGTCCGGAGTCGATCTGCGTAAAGAGCACCTGATCGAGCATTTCCGCCGGGGTCAGCCGCCGAACGAGCCCGCCCTTTGTGGACGCGCAGAACGCGCAGCCCATCGGACAGCCGACCTCACAGGAAATGCAGACGGTATTTCCGTGGCGGTACTGCATAAGCACCGTTTCCACGCAGTTGCCGTCCGACAGCCGCCAGAGGTATTTGATCGTCTCGTCCTTCTGCGATTCCAGACGGCGCGCCACGGTCGGCGGCGTCAGGGCATATTCCCCGCTCAGGCGGGCGCGCAGAGACTTTGAGAGGTTTGTCATCTCGTCAAAGCTGCGCACGCCGCGGTGCAGCCATGTAAAGATCTGCTTGGCGCGGAACGCCGGCTCGCCCAGCGCGCGCATTTCCGCTTCCAGCTCGGCGAGGGTCATGGATTTGATGTCCTTCAAGGCTTCCTCCTGAATTTGCAGATAAAGAATCCGTCCGTGCCGTGGTCGCACGGCAGCAGAGTCGTCATCGCGTCCGCAGCAATGCCCGACCCCTGCGGGAACGTCACCGTTTCCGCCGAGAAATCGGAGTGCGTGCGCAGAAATTCCTCCGCCACCGCCTCATTTTCGCGGCGCAGGATGGTGCATGTGCTGTAGACCAGCACGCCGCCGGGCTTGACATACGCCGCCTGCTGCGCCAAGATCGCCGCCTGAAGCGCCGGAAGACGCTCAGCCTGCTGCAATTCCTTGTCGCGGATGTCGGGCTTCTTGCGGATGACGCCCAGCCCGGAGCAGGGCACATCGCACAGCACGGCGTCCATGCCGTTTTCCCACGCTTCGACCGATTTCGACGCATCCTGCAAACGCGTGTGCAGCAGGGTGATGCCCAACCGCGCCGCGCCGTTTTCGATCAGCCGCAGCTTGTGCGGATGAATGTCGCACGAGGTCAGCTCGCCGCGGTTCTGCATGGCGATCGCCGCCATAAAACTTTTGCCGCCCGGCGCGGCGCAGCAGTCGAGCACGCGCATTCCGGGCTGCAAGCCCGCCGCCTCGACCGCCAACCGCGCTGCCGCGTCCTGCACAAAGAACCACCCCTCGCGATACGCGCTCAGGCGGGTCAGGTCGCCCGTTCCCGTGACCGCCAGGCAGTTCGGCAACCACGGATGTGCCGCGCAGCTCACGCCCGCCGCTTCCAGCGCCGCCGTCAGCGCCGCCGTGTCCGTGCGCAGCGTGTTGACCTGCACGACCGTCTCGGGCGCTTCGTTGTGGCTTTTCAGGAGCGCCTGTGTTTTTTCCTCCCCGAACTGCTCGCACAGCAGCGCGACCAGCTCCGGCGGATGACTGTATTTCGTCGCCAAATCCGGCGGCTCGGGCAGGCACTCGGCGCGCAGAATGCTGCGCAGTACGCCGTTGACCAACCGCGCTGCCTGCGGATTTGCCGACCGCTTGGTCTGCTCCACCGCCTCATTGACGGCGGCAGAGGCGGGAATCTTGTCCATAAAGCGAAGCTGATAGACCGCAAGGCGCAAAATATCCTGCACCACCGGCTGCACCTTGCCCCGCACGAATGCGGAAAGCCAGAAGTCCAGCAGCCGCCGATTTTGCAGCACGCCGTAGCACAGTCTGCTTGCCAGCGCCGCCTCGCGGGCGTCCATGCCGCCGAGCAGCTCCCGCAGTGCGCCGTCGGACCATGCACCGCTCCTGCGGCATGCGGTCAGTGCGCGCAGCGCGGCTTCTCTTGCCGATAATTTCATAATGTGATGGGGTGTCCGCGGAAATAATCCGGCGCAGCCATTTTCTTTCCGCCCTCCGCCTGAAGACAGGTGATGACGAGCACACCGTCACCGCAGGCGATCTCCAAGCCCTGCTTCGTCAGCGCCAGAAGCGTTCCGGCAGGCTTGCTTGTTGCTTTTTCCACGGGTCTGACTTCATAGATTTTGAACCGCTTGCCCTGAAGCTCCGTCGTCGCCACGGGCCACGGGTCGAGCCCGCGCACATGGTCAATGATCTGTCTGCGCGTCTTCGACCAGTCGATCGGGCAGAGCGCCTTGGTCAGCATCGGGGCAGCGGTCGCGCGCGATTCATCCTGTGGCGTGCGCTGCGCCGTGCCGTTTTCCAGCGCGCGCAGCGTGTCACACAGCAGCGCTGCGCCGATCTGCGCCAGTCGGTTGAGCAGCGACTGCGCGTTTTCATACGGCTCGATGGGCGTTTTGCGGATCTCGATGATGTCTCCGGCGTCCATTTTCGCCGACATATACATCGCCGTCACGCCCGTTTCGTCCATGCCGTTCAAAATCGACCACTGCACGGGGCCCGACCCGCGCAGCTCCGGCAGGACGCTTGCGTGAATGTTGACACAGCCGAGGCGCGGAATGTCCAGCACCCGCTGCGGCAAAAGCTTTCCGTAGGCGACCACGGCGATCACGTCCGGCTTCAGCGCCCGCAGCTCCTCGACCACGGCGTCGTCACGGAAGGTCATCGGCTGGAACACCGGCACATTTGCCTCCAGCGCCGCCTTTTTGACATCGGACATCTCCAGCTTCATGCCGCGGTTCTTCGGCATATCCGGCTTGGTGTAAGCGCCGACCACCTCGAACTGCTCCTCGATCAGGCGGTCAAAGCAGGTCGCGGCAATGTCCGGCGTGCCCATAAACACGACTCTCATTGCTCGTCCTCCGATGTCTGCATTTCTGCCATTTCCTCGTCGGTGAGGCGGCGATAGGCAATCTCGGTGTAGATGTGTCCGTCGAGATGGTCGCATTCATGGCAGATGCAGCGCGCCATCAGCTCCTCGCCCTCGATCTCAAACCGGTTGCCATCGCGATCCTGCGCCCGCGCCTTGACGTAATTCGGACGCTTGACCATCCAGAATTCGCCCGGCACGCTGAGACAGCCCTCTGCGCCGTCCTGCTCACCACTCGTCTCCACGATCTCCGGGTTGATCAACTCGATCAGCTCGTCGCCGATGTCGATGACGACCACGCGGCGCAAAATGCCCACCTGTGGTGCAGCAAGTCCAGTGCCGTTGGCGTCGTAAAGCGTCTCGGCCATGTCGTCGAGCAGCTCATGCAGCTTCTTGTCGAATTTTGTCACCGGTCGGCAGACCTTGTGCAGGGTCGATTCCTCGGCGGTCAGGATCTTTCTCAGTGCCATGCTCGTTCTCCTATTCGTTACTGTTGACGTCGGCGAAAATACCGACGCCGCGATTTTGTTTGTCCTTGGCAAATTCGCGCATCCAATGCGACAAGAGCTGGCGCAGGGAGCGCGTATTGCGGCAGCTCAAGGTCAGATGACAGCGGTAGTTGTAATTCACGCGGGCGACCTGCGCCGGAGCAGGGCCAAGCAGCGTGACCTCCTCACCGCGGTAAAATTCGGACGCAAGCTGCGCTTCCAGCGTTGCGCGGAAGCGCTGTGCCGTCTGCCGGACGCGTTCCTCCTCGCGCCCGTGAAAGGTCACGGTCAAAAGGTCGCGGAACGGCGGACAGCCGCGCAGCTCGCGCAGCGGGATCTCGTTTTCGTAAAATGTGTCGTAATCCTGCCTTGCGGCAAGCTCGATGACCTGATTTTTCGGCGTCATCGTCTGAATCAGCGCCCGTCCGCTCTCCGCGCCGCGTCCGGCGCGCCCGATGACCTGCGTGATCATGCTGAACGTCGTCTCCGCCGCGCGGTAGCTCCCGACATAAAGCGACATGTCCGCATCCAGCACGCCGACGAGCGTCACGTTTTCAAAATTCAGCCCCTTGGCGACCATCTGCGTGCCGAGCAAAACAGGGATTTTCTCATCACGAAAGCGGGAGAGCAGCTTTTCATGCGTGTTGACCGCCGAAACGGTGTCGGCGTCCATGCGCAGCACCTCGGCGTCCGGCAAAAGCCGACCGAGCTGCTCCTGCACGCGCTGCGTGCCGAAGCCGAGCTGCTTCAAATGCCCGCCGCAGACGGGGCAGCGCGCGGGAAGCGGCTCGGAATGCCCGCAGTAGTGGCACATCAGCCGCCCGTTCGCCTGATGATAGGTCAGGTTGACCGAGCAGCCGGGGCAGACCGGAACATAGCCGCAGTCGACACAAGCGACCATTCGGCTGCTTCCCCGTCGGTTCAAAAAGAGGATGGACTGCCGTCCGTGCAGGAAATTTTCCCGCAGCGCCAGCAGCAGCGGCTCGCTCACGGCGGTCGCGTTGCCCTCTTTCAGCTCGCGTTTCATGTCCACGATGTCCACCGGTGGAAGCGCTTGGCGGTTATAGCGCCGGCGCAGCACCGCCAGCGTATAAATCCCCTGCTTTGCGCGGTACATCGTCTCGATCGACGGCGTCGCCGAGCCGAGCAGCACCATCGCACCCGACTGCGCGCCGCGATAGATCGCGACCTCGCGGGCATGATAGCGCGGGGTGTTTTCGGATTTATAGGTATGCTCCTGCTCCTCATCGACAATGAACACGCCCGGCGCATGCACCGGCGCGAAAACCGCCGAGCGCGTCCCGAGCACCACGGTCGCTTCCCCGCTGCGAATTCGCTTCCACGCATCGTAGCGCTCGGTGATGCGCAGTCCGCTGTGGAGCACGGCGACGCGGTCGCCGAAATGCGCGGCAAACTGCGACAGAAGCTGCGGCGTCAGCGCGATCTCCGGCACGAGCACCACGGCGCTCTTTCCGCGCGCAAGGCAGGCATAGATCAGGCGCAGATAGACCGCGGTCTTTCCGCTGCCCGTCACGCCGTAAAGCAGGGCAACGCCGGGCTTTACGCTCTGCATTTGCGCATTTAACATGTCAAATGCAATGTTTTGCTCCTCATTCAGAGCAGGCGGACACGCCCGTTCGGTCGGAACAACGGCGGGAAGTCGCAGCGCCGGCTGCTCCGTCAGGGTCAGATAGCCGAGGGCTTCCAGACGGTTGAGCGTCGCGCCCGTTGCGCCGGTAAAATAGCACAGCTCCTTGGCGGCGCACTCGCCCACCGTCGCCAAAAGCTCGAGCACCGCCGTTTGCAGCGGCGCGGTGCGTTTTTTGCGCGCGGCATATAAGGTCGCTTCTTCGACAGAAACCGACAGGGTCGCAACGCGCTCGGTCTTGTCTTTTACGCGCCGTTTTCGCTCCGTTTCTGAGATGAGAAGTCCTTTTTTGAGCAAAAATGAGAGCGCATTTTTCAGAGATTCCTCGTTAAATTGCTTTTTCAGTGTGTCGAATTCCGCCGCGCCACCCAAATCGGCAAGCGCCTGCATCACCGACCGCGCCGTCAGATCGTCGCCCACGGCGGTCTGCCAGTCCTCGGCGGCAATGCGGTAACGTTCACACACACGAAACCAGACGCCCGCAGGCAAAATCGCCTTGATCGCGTCATAAAACGTGCAGAAATAGCGCTCGCGCAGAAACGCCGCCATGTGCAGCATCCGCTCGTCGAGCAGGGGTTCGTCGTCCAGACATTGCGCAACGGGCTTGAGCTTTTCCCCCTCGCCGGGGGCGAGCGCCAGCACGACGCCCTCCGTCTGACGGTTTGCCTTGCCGAACGGAACGCTCACGCGCATGCCCGGCGCAAGCCGCAGCTTCTCCGGCACGCGGTAATCATAGGGCTTATCGATGGCGTAGACCGCCGCGGAAACCGCAATTTTCGCAATCACGCCCATCCCTCCTTACCGAACTGCGCTCCGAACGGGCAGGGCGCAGACGAGAGCTTCGCCCGCGCCCTGTGCGTCATTCCTGAATCGATGCGACGAGCTTGCCCTCGGCGACCTCGCGGATGGCGAGGGTGACGGGCTTGTCGCTCAGCGGCTCATGGAACGTTTCGGATTCCAGAGAGATCTGGCGGGCGCGGCGCGCGACGACATTGACCATGAGATAGCGGCTGTTGATGTTTTTCAGCAGCGAAGACATTGCGGGATACAGCATATTAAATCTCCTCCTTGAGATGAATCGTTCGATATTGACTGCGGCACGCTTCGGCGGTCAAAATCGCCTGAAGCTCCTGCGCCGCGTGTTCGACGGTATCGTTGATAACGGTATATTGATAACGCTCTGCCAGACGGCATTCATCGAGCGCGATCTTCAGGCGCTTGGCGGCGACATCCGGCGGGGTGTCTCCCCTGCCGCGCAGTCGGCGCTCCAGCTCCGCATACGACGGCGGCGCGACAAAGATCGAAAGCACATCCGGACGGCGCTCCATAACTTGCAGCGCGCCCTGCACCTCGATCTCCAGCACGACGCTGACGCCCTGCGCAAGGGCTTCCTCGAGCGGCTTGACGGGCGTGCCGTAATAATTTCCGGCATAGGTGGCATGCTCCAGAAGCTCACCGTCTGCGATCATCTGCTCAAAACGGGCACGATCGACAAAATAGTAGTTCACACCGTCGACCTCGCCGGGACGGATGGCGCGGGTGGTCGCCGACACGGAGAAGCGCAGCGACGGGTCACGCCGCATGACCTCCCGAATGACCGTTCCCTTGCCGACCCCGGACGGGCCTGACAGGATGATGATTCTTCCCTGTTTCATTCTTCCTCCTCGGACGCGCTGCCCGCGTCGGTAAGCCGGCGGGCGATCACCTCCGGCGTGATGGCGGACAGGATCACATGATCCGTGTCCATCACGAGCACGGCACGCGTTTTTCTGCCGAAGCTCGCGTCAATGAGCATGGCGCGCTCCTTTGCCTCCTGCACCAGTCGCTTGACCGGCGCAGATTCCGGGCTGACGACCGTCAAAAGCCGCTCGGAGGACACCAGATTTCCGAAACCGATGTTGATAAGCTGCATGGCGGTCACTCGATGTTCTGGATCTGCTCGCGGATCTTCTCAAGCTCCGCCTTGATGTCCACGACGACGCGCGCGAGCGCGACATCGTTGCACTTCGAGCCGATGGTGTTCGCCTCGCGGTTCATCTCCTGCATCAGGAAGTCGAGCTTGCGGCCGACGGCGCCGCCGGCGGTGAGCATCTGATCCATCTGCGCGAGGTGGCTGCGCAGGCGCACCGTCTCCTCGTCCACGGCGATCTTGTCGGCGTAGATGGCCGCCTCGGTGAGCAGGCGCGCCTCGTCGACCGTTGTCGAAGCGAGCACCTCGTTCATCTTCGCCGTCAGGCGCGCGCGGTACTCCGCGACCGTCTCGGGCGAGCGCGCCTCGACCTGCGCCACGAGCGACTCGATCGTCCGCGCGCGGCTGCGCACGTCGTTTTCGAGCGCCGTGCCCTCAGTCTGGCGCATCTGGTCGTATTTGTCGAGCGCGTGGTCGAGCGCGGTCAGGATATCCGCGCTGATCTGGTCGGTGTCCTCCTCCGCCTTCTACACGACGAACACGTCCGGATAGCGCGAGAGCGACGATGCGGACACGTCATCGCGCACGCCGTACTCGCGCACCATCTCGCGCAGCGCGTTCAGGTAGCCCTCGAGCACCGGGCGGTTAAGCGAGATCTTGACGTTCTCGTCCTCGGCGTTGGTGATGCTGATGTATACGTCGGTCTTGCCGCGCGCGATACGCTCCTTGATGCGCGCGCGCACCGGATCCTCCGCGAAGGTGTACGCGCGCGGCAGCTTGACGGTGCAGTCAAGGTAGCGGTTGTTAACCGAGCGCACCTCAACCGTGATTTCACGCGTGCCGAAGCTCTCCTGCGCGCGGCCGTAGCC
>CAYRMX010000079.1:0-7338 GCA_964425295.1 uncultured Oscillospiraceae bacterium
CAATGGTTTCTGACGATGAAAGTCGTACGGGTCACACGTTCAAGAAGATGATCGAAGCCTACGAGCGCAACATGAAGTAAGCAACACACAACCGGCAAAAAGGCTGCGGAGTCAATCGACTTCGCAGCCTTGAATATTATGAACCTTGTTCCGTCCGGCGTTCGCGCCTCAGCCGCGAATGATCTTGTCGCTCAGGGCAATGATCTGCGCGGCGTACTTTTTGCGGCGGGAATTGAGCATGCGCTTATAGATGGGATAGGTCGCGATCGCCATTGCCATGCCGACGATCCCGAGCACCAGTCCCGGCACCATCGGGTTGGCGACGCCGATCTTCTCGGCGATGTCCGTCATGATGAGGCTCATGCCCGCGCCCATGACGAGCGCCGCGATCGAGCCGAACGTGTAAGCGAAGACGTTTGCGGGCGTTTTGACCTTTTTGTCGAGATTTTTCAGCTCATCGAGCTTGGTATTTTCCTTTTCGGTGTACTGCGTGCGAATTTTCTGCACCAGAAATTCCTGATCGTTCTGATTCATGGTTGTTTCTCCTTTTCAAATTGTGTATTGATTCTATCCGATCGATGTTTGAGAAAGTTTCAAAAAATGTTTGCGTTTTGTTAATGTTCTTTCCGCTGTAAACGTGCCTTGGCGTCCCCGACGCTCTCGCCGTCCTTGGCAAACAGCATCTCGACGCACTTGTCCGTCACTTTCTCGAAGCCCTTGACCGCGCCGTTTTCAATGCTCTTGTAGCCGCTCGTGACCGCCTGTGCGATTTTTTCGTTGATGTCTGCAATTTTCATGCTTTCGTCTCCTTTGTCGTTGTGCCGATAGCATACCGCACGGATATTGTCAATGCGTTTGCAAAATGTTTGACTTTTATTAAACTGCGATTTTTCCGGCGGCGCGAGCTTTACTTTTCCGCGCGATTGTGATAAAAAGGAGAAAAAGCAATGAAGGAGTGAACAAGCCATGCCGGAATTGAAGCTGAAACGGGTGTATCGCCATTTCAAAGGCGACCACTATCTTGTCGAGGACGTCGCGCGGCATTCCGAAAGCGGCGAGGAGCTGGTCATCTACCGCAAGCTCTACGGCGACGGAAGCCTCTGGGCGCGACCGTTGCGGATGTTTTTCGAGCCGGTCGACCGCGAAAAATACCCCGACGCGCCCCAAACCTACCGCTTCGAGCTGCTGGATATCCCCAGCATCGCCGGACATTGACCGCCCGCCGCGGTGGGGAGCACATGTCTCCCTGCCGCGGCGGTTTTGTCCAACGACCTCTCAGGTCGGAATGAGCAGCATGGTATTTGCCGGAACGGTCGGCCCGTTCAGCTCGTTTGCTTCGAGGATCGACTGCATCGGCGTGCGCAGATGCTTGGCGATCTCCCAGACCTCCTCCTCGGAGTCCGTGCGCCGCAGAATGACCGCAGGTCTTCTCCCCTGATCGGCGGCAAGCGGCTCGATCTCGCCGCCGCAAATGCCGCGCAGACGGTGTTCCGCACTGCATTCAAGCGTGAGTGCAAGCGGCATGCGAACGGTCAATCCGCCGCCCGTACCGGAAAGCACCTCTCCGGCGTACAGCTCCGCGACCGTGCAGCATCCGTTTTCGGAAAGCTCCGTCTGCGCCGAAACCACCGTCCGCAGCGTCGTCCCCTGCAATTCTCCCGCTTCATTATAATACATAACGTTGCATACCAACGGAACATCCACCCGAAGTTTCCCGTCTTCCCGCTGCGTCTCCGCCTCGCCCGGATACATCCACGCGTCAACGACCGCCCGTGCCGCCTCCTCCGCCTGCGCCGTAGCCGTTTCGCGGAACGTCTGTCGGTCGAGCACCCCGCACAGCGCGCACTCCTGCCACGCGGGCTTCAGCTCCGCGTCCGTGCAGAACGCGTCCTCGATCAGCGTGACCTCCTGCTGCCCCAGCGCCGTACACTGCGCCAGCACATTCGCGCTCAAAAACAGCCGTCTGCAATCGTTCAGGCTTTCCGGCTCGACGTCAAAGGCGGTCAGGCTGAGCACCGTCTGCAATTCGCAGTCGTCCGATTCCCGTTCCAGCTCGGCATACTGCGAAAACGGCAGCTCCCAGTCGTGCGTCAAAAGGGCATCCTCGTCGTCCGCATAAAGTGCATGCACCCGCAGACTGCCCTTGAACACCGCCTTGTTCCCGACGGTCTTCTGCTCCGCGACCTGCGCGCTGCACAGGCACTTGAGCAGCCGACTCACGGCGCTTTTTCCGACCGGAAGCTCCAGCTCCTCGTTGAGCGGGAACGCCTTTTCCCCCATGCCCACCGGCATGCGCAGCGGAAGCCTCGTCCGCTTGAGCTGTAAGCTCGGCGACGGCTCGGAGATGTCGAACATCGGGCAGACCTTCGGCGCATAGACCGTCAGCGTGCAGGAAATGCCCACACGGAGCAGGAGCTTGCGCGAATTGAGCATCCGCGCGTCGACGCTGCGCAGGGCGCAGCGGCATTGCAGTCTGCATTCGTCCTGTTCGCCGGGCAGCTCCTTGCGCGCCGAAAACGGGATCTGCGTTTCCAGCCGTTCGACCGCCCCGTCGTTTGTGACGAACAGCACGCCCGCCTGCACCATGCCCGAAACCGACGCCGCCGCAGCGGTGCATTCCTCGCTGCGGACGAGCAGCGTGCCGAACGCATCGACGACGCGTTCGCAGTCGGGCAGGCTGTCCGGCACGATCACGTCCGCCGTCTGTTCCAGTATTACCGTCCGGCAGAGGATTTTGCTCAGATATTCCAGTTTGTCTTCGCGAAAAACAAGCTCCATCGTTCTCACTCCTTGTTGATTCTACGCAATATATATGCGTCGCCGAGACGTATTATGCCCCCGCATGCCGCGCGCAGAGCAACCCGCACAGCATCAGCCCCACCCCGACGATCGCCTTTGCAAACTCCGAGGAAAACAGCAACGACAGCAGCAGTCCCGCGCCGACTGCGAGGATCGCCGTGCCGAGCAATTCATTTTTTCTGCACATAAAAAACCGCCCCCTGCAACTTATATGCGCAGGGGGCGGCGATTATTTCAGTTCCCAGAGCTTAATTTCTTTTGCACTTTCGTACAGGCGGACGTAGCTTGCGTACCGCGTTTTTTCCAGCTTGCCGACCTCCAGCGCCGCACGCACGGCGCAATCCGGCTCACACAGATGGGCACAGTCGTGATAGCGGCACTGCCCCAGATAGGGCGCGAAGTCGGAGAAAGCGTATTGCAGATTCTCTTTCAGGATCAGCTCCATCTGCTCGGTATCGAACGAGGAAAATCCGGGCGTGTCGATGGCATAAGTCCCGCCGCCGAGGGCGTAAAGTTCCACATGCCGCGTCGTATGCCGACCGCGGCCGAGCTTTTCCGATACCTCGCCCGTCTCGATGGCGAAGCGGCGGTCGAGGCAGTTGAGGATGCTGCTCTTCCCCACGCCGGAATTGCCGGTAAAGGCGACCGTTTTGCCGCGAATCGCCGCGTGCAGGGCGTCCACGCCCTTGCCCGTCTCCGCACTTGTCGGGAAGACCGCAAAGCCCGCGCGGCGGTAAATGCCGATCAGATCACTGCCGTCGTTCAGGTCGACCTTGTTGACGCACAGCAGAACCGGCACGCCCCGATCACCCGCGATGGCGGCGACCCGATCGATCAAAAACGGGTCGGTCACGGGATTTGCACCTGATGCGAGCACGACGAGCGCGTCGAGATTGCTCACCGCCGGACGGACGAAGCTGTTTTTGCGCGGCGCAATGGACTCGATCATGCCCTTTCCGCGCTCCATCGTCAGCTCCACCCAATCACCGACAAGCGGTGAAATATGCTGTTTTCGGAAAATTCCCCGGGCGCGGCATTCCGTCACCGCGCCGTCGGCACTTTCCACATAGTAAAATCCACTGAGCGCCTTGACAATGCGCCCGCGCCGTGTTTGACCCATCGGCACTTACGGCGTCGCCGGGGTTTCCGCCTCTGTGGGCGGCTCGGTCGGTTCGGTGGGCGGGTCGGTCGGCGCCGTGGTGTTCCACGCCGGGTCTTTACCCTTGGAGACGTCGATGATGACGATCGTGCCCTTTTCCACCCGCGAATTCGGTTCTTCGCTCTGGCTGATGACCTTGCCCGCTTCGATCTCGGGGTCATAATACTCCTTGACGTTGTAGGTCAGTCCTGCGTCGCGCAGCAGCTCAATCGCTTCCATCTTTGTGAAGCCCATCACCGGCGGCACGATGACCTTGCCGTCGCCGAGGCTGATATAGACCGTCACCTGCTGACCCTTGCTCAGCGCACTGTCCGCTGCGGGCGTTGTGCGCGTGACCTTTCCCTCCTCGACGGTATCGCTCTCCTCTTCGAGATAGGTAATGCGCAGGTTCAGCTCCATCGCGTTCAGGCGTGCGGCAGCGTTGTCTTTTGTCTCGTTGAGCAGCTTGGGCATTTTGTTCGAGCCGAGGCTGACATACAGCGTGACCTTCTGGTTCTTTTCCAGCTTCGTACCGGCAGCCGGCTCGGTGCGGACGATATAGCCCTTGGTCACGGTGTCACTGCCCTCATCCTGCGTGGTGATCGACAGTCCCAGCTTCATTGCTTCAAGCGTCTTGATCGCGTCCGCACTCGGCTGATCACGGAAATCGGGCATTGCGCCGCCCTCCGTGCCGAGGCTGACGGTGAGCGTCACCGTCCGTCCCTTGCGAACCTCCGTATCCGCCTCCGGCGTCTGCTCCATGACCACGCCCTCGGCGTATTTGTCGCTGTAGCTTTCGCGGATATTCCTCACATCCACGACGAAATCGGGATAGTCCTTCGGGTCGATGTCCTCCAGACGCATTCCGACAAAATTCTCCACGCGGACGTTTTCATCTTCCGACGCCTCGGTCGTCGTTTCGGGCACGGGCGTCTCCGCTCCGCCGCCCGACAGCGCCACGATGAGCACCACGAGCGCGATGAGCACCGCAGCCGCCCCGACGACGATCGCAATGAGCATGGTTCTGCGCCGTTTTTCCGCAGCAAGCTCCGCCTCACGGCGTGCCCGCTCCGCGCGGCGCTCCTCCGGCGAACGGGCGCTCTTGCCCGCGCCGCGCGCCGCCGCATAGCGCTCTGCCTCCGAGCGGGGCATACCCGTGCGGGGTGCGGGCGCAGTCTTCGGCGCCGTCACCGGAGTGAAATTGAACGTAATCGCCGGATTTTTGCGGAATTCCTCCATATCATGCAGCATTTCCGCCGCCGAAGAATAGCGCGCGTCGGGGTTGCAGTTCATCGCGTGCATCGTGATCTGCTCCAAGCCGAGCGGAAGGCCCGTCATCAGCTCACTGGGCAGATGTGCCCCGCCGTTGATGTGCTGAATGGCGACCGAAACGGGCGTTTCGCCGTCATAGGGCGTCTTTCCCGTCATCATTTCGTACATCACGATGCCGAGGGAATAGAGGTCACTGCGGCAGTCGACCCGCGCGCCCTTCGCCTGCTCCGGCGAGATATAGTGCACCGAGCCGAGCGCTTCCCGCGTCAGCGTGCTCTGCGCCGAGCCGATACGCGCAATGCCGAAGTCTGCGACCTTGATGCTGCCGTCCTTGAGGATCATGATGTTGTGTGGCTTGATGTCGCGATGGACGATGCCGCGGCTGTGCGCGTGGTCGAGCGCCTTGGCGATCTGCATGGAAAAATGCAGCGTCTCGCGCCAGTTCAGACTGTATTTCTTTTCCAGATATTGCTTGAGGGTAATGCCCTCGATCAGCTCCATGACGATGTAATCGGTGTCTCCGGTGCGCGAAACGTCGTACACGCTGACGATGTTCGGATGCGACAGCATCGCGACCGCCTGCGACTCGGCGTGAAAGCGGCGACGGAACTCCTGATTGCGGGAAAAATCATCCTTGAGGATCTTCACCGCGACGAGCCGGTTGAGCCGGTGGTCGAGTGCTTTATATACCACTGCCATACCGCCCGTGCCGATGACCTCCAGAATTTCATATCGGCTGTCCAGCAGTCTCCCAATATAACTCTCCATGATGGCAACTCCTATCCGCAAGCGCGGTCCGTTCTCAGCGGCGAACGGGTGCCGAAATATGTCAAATTTCTCATAGCGAAATCAAAACCGACGTCACATTGTCGGGCGCGCCGCGATTTTTGGCGATTTCCAGCAACCGCTGGCAGCAGTCGTCCTTGCGCGCGCCGTGAACGACCTCAAAGAGGATCTCCTCGTCCGCCATCTGGTTGGAAAGCCCGTCCGAGCACAGCAGCAGGCAATCCGCTGCCGCGGTCTCCACGCGGAACACGTCCGCCATGACCTGTTTTCCCGTTCCGACGGCTCTGGTGATGAGGTTTTTGCTCGGATGGCTCTTTGCCTGTTCCGGCGTCAGCTCTCCGCGCTGCACCATCAGCTCAACGACCGAATGGTCGACCGTGACGCAACGCACGCCGTCGGCGTTGATGTGATAGGCACGGCTGTCCCCGATGTTGAGCACGAGCGAAGCCTTTTCATAGCACAATGCGGCGACCAGCGTCGTCCCCATGCCGGAAAATTCCTCGCTGAGCTGGGCATGCTCAAACACCGCGATGTTGGCAAGCGTCGCAGCGGCTCTGAGCACACGCTCCGTCTCCTCCGGGGTCATTTCGACGGAAAAGGAACGCTTGACCTCCTCGGAGAAGACCTCACTTGCAAGGCGGCTTGCCACATTGCCGGATTTTGCACCGCCCATGCCGTCGCAAACCAGCGCGAGCAGCGCAGTTTCGCCGAGCTGCACGATACGGAACGCGTCCTGATTCTGCTCACGCACATTTCCGACATCGGTCAGTCCCCAAGCTTTCATCGGCGTCACTCCTTTCGCTTAGACTGTTCATAATTTCTGCGAAGCTGTCCGCACGAAGCGTTGATATCGCTTCCCAGTGTTCGGCGGACGGTGGCGGGGATTCCGCTGTTTTCCAGCGTCTGCTGAAAGGCACGCACCGTTTCGGGCAGGCTGGGCTTGAGCGGGCTTTCCGCCACATCGTTGAGCGGGATGAGGTTGACGTGCGAAGCGATGCCGCGCAGCCGCCGAATGAGAAGCTGCGCCATCTCCGGCGTGTCGTTCACATCCCGAATCATTGCATATTCAAACGAGATCCGTCTGCCGGTCGTCTCAAAATAGCGCTTGCACGACCGCAGCAGCGTTTCCACGTTATATTTCCGATTGATCGGCATGATGGTGCTGCGCACCTCGTCCGTCGGCGCATGGAGCGAAACGGAGAGCGTGAGCTGCAAGTCGTGCCGCGCCAGCTCGTCGATCTTGTCGACGATACCGCAGGTCGACAGGCTGATGTGCCGCATGCCGATGTTCATGCCTTCGGGCGCGTTGACCAGCTCCAGAAAGCGGAGCACGGTATCAAAAT
>CAYRMX010000080.1:0-7294 GCA_964425295.1 uncultured Oscillospiraceae bacterium
GCCGCCGTGCAAAAGGCAGAGCTGTCCTGTCCGCCTAAGGAACCGTGACCGCACCATACTGCTGGAATGTCAATCAGGGGCGAACGGAGCGATCTGTTCGCCTTTTTTGTTTCCGGAAGGAGCAACCATGCTGCACACCGTTTCGCTCAAGGAAAATTCGTCGTTTCGCCGCCTGTATTATCGCGGCGCGTCCGCCGGTTGCCGGCTGATGGTGGTCTATTGCCGTCGCAACGGCTTGAAGACCAGCCGTCTCGGGCTGACCGTGAGCGTCAAGCTCGGGCACGCGGTCGTTCGTAACCGTCTGCGCCGCCGCCTGCGGGAAATCTACCGCGCGCAGGAAGCGCAGCTTCTTCCCGGCTATGACATCGTCATCGTCGCCCGAAGTGCCGCCGTGGAAGCCGATTTTTCCGCCTTGAGCCGAAGCTTTGCGGCAATGACAGGCAAGCTGAAGCTCCGCGCTCCGGCGTCCGACGCAAAGGAAGGCGGCGCATGAAGAAGATTCTCCTTGCACTGATCCGCTTTTATCGGAAGTATCTTTCCGCCATTGTTCCGGGGCACTGCCGCTTTGTTCCAACCTGCTCGCAATACGGGCTGGAAGCGATTGAAAAATACGGCGCGCTCAAGGGAAGCTGGCTGACATTCAAACGGCTGTTACGGTGCAATCCCTTCAATCACGGCGATTTTTATGACCCCGTGCCGTGAGTTCACCCGGCGTGCAAACGCCGCCCCCATTTACAGGAGGATAACCAATGTTCGACATCGCATTTATTCAGATCCCCTTTGGCTATGTTCTGGAGTTCTTCTATAACTTCTTCGACAACTACGGCGTGGCGCTGATTCTCTTCTCGCTGGCGGTCAAGCTGATCCTGCTGCCGCTGAGCGCCAAGAGCAAGAAGACCATGATGAAGACCTCCCGCCTCCAGCCCAAGATCAAGCAGATCGAGCTTGCCTGCGGCGATGACAAGGCAAAGTATCAGCAGGAAGTGCAGCAGCTTTATAAGGACGAGGGCGTCAGCATGTTCGGTGGCTGCCTTTGGGGTTTCCTGCCGCTGCTCATCATCATCCCGCTGTATAACGTCATCCGCGAACCGCTGGAATACCTTTTGCACCTTGACGAAACCGCCATTGAGGGTATCAAAGCCGCATATGCCGCGGCGCAGAACATCGAAGTGTCCAAGGTCGACGCTTACTGGCAGTATGCCGCCGTTCAGAACATCGAGCTGTACGGCAAGGGCATTGTCGAGGGTGTAAAGTCCCTGAACCTCACCTTCCTCGGCATCGACCTCGGTCAGACGGCGACGTGGAAGGTCTGGACGCTTGCCGGCTGGAGTCAGATCGGCGGCGCGCTGCTTCCGCTCATTTCCGGCGGCTTCAGCTACCTGACGATGTTCCTCTCGCAGAAGATGAACAACTCCGTCATCGCCGATGACAAGGGCGAAAAGGACGAAGCGGCTGCCAAGTCCGCACAGACCGGCAAGACCATGATGCTCGTCAGCCCGATCATGTCCATCATTTTCGGCTACATGATGCCCCTCGGCATCACGATCTACTGGATCGCGCAGTCCGCGTTCGGCGTGCTGCAGGACGTCTTCCTGACCCTCCATTACCGCAAGATCTATGACGCCGAAGACGAGGTCAAGCGCCAGAAGGCCGCTGCCCTCGCCGAGGAAGAAGCGGAAAAGGAGCGCATTCGCGCCGCGAAGCGTGCCGCAAATCCCAACGGCATTACCGAAAACACCAGCAAAAAGAAGCAGCAGCTCCGCGAAAAGCAGGAGCGTGACGCTGCGGCAAAGGAATTTGATCAGAAAAAGCGCGCCGCGCAAGGCGAAAATGTCTCGGAAGACAGCAGTAAGCCCGCCGGCGGCGAGGAAAATCGTCCCTATGCGCGCGGCAGAGCCTATCAGGCAGACCGCTACGCGAACCATGACGAATAAGGAGTAAGTATGGAAAAGTCAATCATAACGACCGGCAAGACCATCGAGCTTGCCATTGAGGCGGCGCTGACGCAGCTCAAGCTCGACCGTGACAGCGTTTCGGTCGAGGTGCTGAAGAATGCGCGTTCCGGCTTTCTCGGCATCGGCGCCTCCCCGGCGGAGGTCAAGGTGACCTATGAAGCGCCGGACGAAGCGCCCGCTGCGCCGAAGTCCGCCCTTTCCTCCGCTTCGCGCTCCAAGCCCAAGGAGCGTCCGGAGATCACTTCGAGCATCATCTCCCGCCCCGGCAAGAAGATCGAGCCGGAGCAGCCGAAGAAAAATGACCGCCGCCCGGAGCGCAAGCCCGAGCAGAAGCCCGCGCGCAAGAATGACCGCCGCCCCGACGCGCCCAAGGCTGCGCCGAAAGCGCCCGTTAAAGCGCCCGCAGAGCCGAAGGTCTACGCCCCCGCAGCGCCCGGCAGCGTCGAAGAGCGCATTGAGACGTTCCTCAAGGGACTGCTCGCGCACATGGGCTCGGAAGCCGTGCCCCACGCCCTCGCCAACGAGGACGGCAGCTATCATGCCGAGCTGGTCGGCGGCGACACGGGGCTGCTGATCGGTCGCCGCGGCGACACCCTTGACGCCATCCAGTACCTGACCAGCTATGCCATCAACCGCGACCGCGAAAAGCGCCTGCGCATCAGCGTCGACGCCGGCGATTATCGCCTCAAGCGCGAGGAATCGCTCCAGCAGCTTGCCGGCAAAATGGCGGCAAAGGCGGTCAAGTATCATCGCAATTTCACCCTCGAGCCGATGAATGCCTATGAGCGCCACGTCATCCACGCTGCGCTTCAGGATTATCCCGAGGTCACCACCTTCTCCACGGGCACGGAGCCCCATCGCCGCATCGTCGTGGCGTATGCCAAGGAGAAATAATGCAGCTTTGCCCCGGTTTGTGCCGTTCGCACAGACCGGGGGCTTTTTTCGCGCGATTTTCACAAGCTCATTTGACATATTTGCTTTTGAATGATATGATGAATGCAACAAATGAGGAAGCAGGGCGGCGTCTGCCGTTCTGCGTGAAAATTTCGAAGAAAGTCGAGAAATACCATGTTCGAAATCACATTTCAATTCGAAAACAACGAAGCGCCTGTCAAAATCGCCGCTTCGCCGGACGAAACGATTCTGGAAGCCGCACGCAAGGCAAACGTCGCCATCGATGCCCCCTGCTCCGGCAACGGCTCGTGCGGCAAATGCCGCGTGAAGCTGATCTCCGGCGAGGTCGCGGGCTTGCAGACCTCTCACATCTCCGCCGAAGAATACGCCGAGGGCTGGCGGCTGTCGTGCTGCACGCACGCCGCCTCGGACGTGACGGTGCTCGTACCCGACATCGCCTCCGCTTACCGCAGCCGCATGAAGACCGCCGACCTTTCCTCCGGCGAGGAGGTCGCGATTTTCGAATCGCTGCTGAGCGGCGTGCGCGAGGCGGGCATCGACCTGACCAACCGCTACGAAACCGTCGATCTGACGCTTTCCGCGCCCACGCTCGACGACACCATGCCCGACAACGAGCGCTTCGAGCGCGCATTGATCGAGCAGACGGGCTGCACGGCGGTCGAGCTGCCGTTTTTCCCCATGCGCCGTCTGCCCGCCGTCCTGCGCGAGAGCGAATTTGCCGTCCGCGTGCTCGGGCTGCGCGAGGGTGAAAAATTTGTCGTTTACGACGTCACCTCGCAATCGGATACGCGCCCCGCATGCGGTCTGGGCGTGGACATCGGCACGACGACCGTCTCGGCGGTGCTCTTCGACCTGAAGGACGGCAAGCTGCTGGCAAAGGCGTCCGGCGGCAACGGGCAGATCCGCTACGGCGCAGACGTCATCAACCGCATCGTCGAGCAGGGCAAGCCCGGCGGCCGCAAAAAATTGCAGGACGCCATCGTCAAGGAGACGCTCGTCCCGCTGATCGCCGCGCTGTGCAAGCAGGCAGAGCTTCCCGCCACCCGCATCGTGCGCATGTGCGTGGCGGCAAACACGACGATGAACCATCTGCTCGTGGGCGTCGACGCCGAAAGCGTCCGCACCGAGCCGTACATCCCCGCATTCTTCCACTGGAACGGGCTGCGCGGCGCAGACCTCGCTCTGCCCATCCATCCGAGTGCCCCCGTCCTGATCGCGCCGAACATCGGCTCTTACGTCGGCGGCGACATCACCGCCGGCACGTTCGCCGGCATGCTCTGGAACAAGGAGGAGCTGTCGCTCTTCATCGACCTCGGCACGAACGGCGAGATTGTCTTCGGCAACCGGGACTTCCTCGTTTCGTGCGCCTGCTCGGCAGGCCCCGCCTTTGAGGGCGGCGACATTTCCTGCGGCATGCGCGCAACGGACGGCGCGATCGAATCGTGCGTCATCGACGGCGAGACGATGAACCCGCACTTCGGCATCATCGGCGAGGCGGGTCAAAAGCCCGTCGGACTGTGCGGCAGCGGCATCATCGACACGATCGCCGAGCTGTTCCGCACCGGCATCATCAATTCCAAGGGCATTTTCGTCCGCGAGGGCGCAAGAGTAGCGCACGACCGCCACGGCTGCGGGCGCTACATTCTCGCTACGCCCGAGGAATCGGCAACCGGGCGTGAAGTCGCACTCACCGAGGTCGACATTGAGAATTTCATCCGCGCCAAGGGCGCGATCTATTCCGCCATCGACACCCTGCTCTCCGCGATGGACATGGACGAATCGGTGCTCGAGGGCGTCTACGTCGCCGGTGGCATCGGCAGCGGCATCGACATGAAGAACGCCGTGCGCATCGGCATGTTCCCGAACGTACCGCTGGAGCTGTTCCACTACATCGGCAACTCGTCGCTCGCAGGCGCTTACACGATGGCGCTGTCCGACGCGGCGGCAGACAAGGTCGACGAGGTCGCCCGCAACATGACCTACATGGAGCTGTCAACCCATCCGGGCTATATGGATGCATTCGTCGCCGCCTGCTTCCTCCCGCACACCGACGCGGCACGCTTTGAGGGAGTGGAATAAGCCATGCAGATCGAAAATCACAAGGAAGAAGTGCCGTTCGCGCACTATGCCGAGCAGTTTTCTGCGCTCGACCCGCTCGAAGCGGCGGCGCGGACGGGCTGCGCCTTTGACGGCACGGCGTTCACCGTCCGTCTGCTGGGAGCGGATTATCGCATTGCCCATCCCGAAGCGGTCGTCACCGCGCCCGACGGGAGCACGCCTCCCCTGCCCCTGCAAACCTTTTTGCTGCGCATTCTGCTGCTGGGCAAGCACGCCGAATCCGCCAGTGAGTTCAGGACGTTCCGTGAGCTTCCGTGGGGAGAGGTTTACATAAAACCATTCACCGGACGCGTTCTGACCCGCGCGGCGTTCACGTTCGGCACGCGCGTTGCGGCATATCGCAAGGCGGCGGAAGCACTGGGCGGTCTCCCGCTTTCGAACGGCGACGCGGGCTACGAGTTCACGTTATTTGACAATTACCGTCTGCGTCTGCTGGTCTGGGAGGGCGACGACGAGTTCCCGCCCAATGCGCAGCTCCTGTATTCGGCAAACTTCGCCGACGGCTTCGCCGCCGAGGATCGTGTCGTCGCCGGCGATCTGCTGATCTCCGCCCTGAAGCCCCACCTCTGATCGCCAAACCGGCGTCGTTCGATAGTGCCTGCTCCGTTCCGTAGGGGACGCCGTCCCCTACGGAACGTCTATCGGTCTGCGGTTGTAGGGGACGATGCCTACATCGTCCCGCAACTCTGCGCCGCAGCGCTATTTCTGATCTGTCCGCTCTGCGGACTCCACAACTATTCACGATTCACCATTCGCTTTACAAAGGAGACAACACGATGGCATTTCAATACAAAGGACTTCACGCACGGCTCGAGCGCGTGGAGATCACCGAAGAAGAACTCAACCGCCGCATGGAACAGCTTCGCCGCCAGACGCCCGAGATCACGGTCATCACCGACCGACCCTCGCAGCTCGGCGACGAGCTGGTGCTCGACTACGCCGGCACGATCGACGGCGTGGCGTTCGAGGGCGGCACGGCACAGATGCAGACCCTCACCCTCGGAAGCGGGATGTTCATCCCCGGCTTCGAGGAGCAGCTCCTCGGCAAGCGCCCGGACGAGCATGTGACGGTCAAAGTCACCTTCCCCGAAAATTACGGCCATGAAGCGCTGGCAGGCAAGGCGGCGGAATTCGCCTGCGTTGTCCACGAGATCCGCGTCAAGGGCGAATACGCGATGGACGACCGCTTCGCTAAGGAGGTCGGGCACTGCGAGAATCTGGAAACCATGCGCAAGATGGTCGCCGAGTCGCTGCGGTCGTACTATGACGAAAAATCGGAGCGTGAGCTTCAGGACAAGCTCATCCGTCAGGCGGCGGACACGCTCGACTTCGCCCCCACGGACGAGGCGCTGGAAACAACGGCGCAGCAGCTTTTGGGCAACCTGACGGCGCAGCTTGCGCAGCGCGGGCTGACGCTGGCGCAGTATTGCAGCTTCTCCGGCACGACGGAAGCCGAGGTGCTTGAGGACATGCGCCACGACGCCCTGCCGCTGCTGCGGGTGCAGGAGGCGGTCGACCGCATTGCCGCCGCCGAGCAGATCAAAGCCAACGCCGAGGAGATCGCCGACGCGTTCAACCACGTCGCCGAGTCCAACGGTCTGACGGCAGAGCAGCTCATGCAGGCATACGACCCGGCGCTTGCCAAGGCGATCGAAGCGAGCGTCGTGCAGGCGAAAGTGCTGCGCTTCGTGCGCGACGCCGCCGTCGTCGAAGAATGAAATTTTTCGGAAAAATCTGTGGAATCTTCACTTGAATATATTGACAAGTGAAGATACGAATGCTATAATCTTGACGTACCGATAAAAAATTATCGATTCGGTATACCTGCGTCGGGTGTTGCTTATGTATAAAGTACGGCGCAAAGAAATTTATCTTTCGGGGATAGTGAAGGCCCCGAAAAGAACAGGAGGCTATTCCTAATGGCAATCGAATTCAAAGATGGCAAGTATGTCGCCCCCAACGGTCGCGTGACCCTCGACCCCACGATCTACAAAGACTGGCAGATCGCGGAAGAAGCTGAGAAGACCCTGCCCTCCGTGGACTATTTCCGCGAAAAGCTCGGTCTGCTCCCCGATGAGATCATCCCCTACGGCAAGACCCCGAAGATCGACTTCATCAAGGTCATGAATCGTCTGAAGGACAAGCCCGACGGCAAGTTCATCGAAGTCACCGCCATCACCCCGACCCCGTTCGGCGAAGGCAAGTCCACCGTTTCCCTGGGCCTGATCGAAGGTCTCGGCAAGCTGGGTCTGAATGTCGGCGGCGCTCTGCGTCAGCCCTCCGGCGGCCCCACCATGAACGTCAAG
>CAYRMX010000081.1:0-7283 GCA_964425295.1 uncultured Oscillospiraceae bacterium
GCAAATGGGCGTAGGCACTCCTACATAAGCAATTTCTTTAGTTTCGGGAAACGGACCTTTCCTGCCCCGATATTTCCATTTTGCCACTGCTTGCCGAAGTGTTCGGCATCACGACCGACGAGCTTCTGGGCAAGGACGCCGCGCCGAAGGCCGCCGAGGTCGTCGAGGACGAACCGCGGCACAAGGACGGCGCGATGACATGGTCACGGGAGACCGAACGGCGACGCGGCGGCGTGCTGTTCGCACTCTACATCCTGAGCGTCGGCGGGCTGCTGCTGGCAGGAAATCTTCTGCACTGGGAGATTTCGTGGTGGTCGATCCTCTGGCGGACGGCGGTGCTGTTTCTCGGCATCGGCGGACTGTGTGGCGGCTTTTCGCTGTTCAGCACATGCCTGACGCTCGGCGGGGCATATCTGCTACTGACGGAGCTGGGCGTGCTGCACTTCACGTTCAGCTGGAATCTCCTGCTTCCCGCGCTGCTGCTTCTCTGGGGTGTGAGTCTGCTGCTCGACGTGCTGCTCGGCAAGCGCCGCAAGGTGAAACAGCACGAGATTCATTTCAGCGCCGACCACGACAAGTCCGAACGGCGGCACTTCGGCTGCGTCGACGGCTTCGTCACCTGCGAGCAGAATTTCGGCGAGAGCCGCGAGGCAGTGCGGACAACGTGTCTGCGCGGCGGCACGATCGAAACGAATTTCGGCAACTTCACGGTCGATTTTTCCGCCTGCGAAGCGGTCGCGGCGGATTGCCGACTCGACGTTGAGAGCAATTTCGGCAGCCTGACGCTGCTGATTCCCGAAAAGTTTGCCGTCGAGCTTTCGCGCAGCTCCAGCCTCGGCGCGATCGAGGTCAAGGGTGATCCGAGCGCAACGCCGCAGGGCACGATCCACATGAACACGGAGGCGAACTTCGGCAAAATCACGATCTGCTATGGATAAGCGATTGAAAAACGCGGGGCACTTTCTCCTGACGCTGCTTTTGAATCTGCTGCTGCATCTGCGCCGGTCGATTCCGGCGTGGATTTTGCTGGCGCTGCATTTTCTGCTCGACTGGCGGCTGCTCTGGTTCCGGCTGGCGCTGGGGATCTGGGTCGCGGCAGAAGTCGTGACCATGCTGCTGCTTTCGTGGGCGGCGCACTGCGGGAACGAGTCCGACCCCGACCGCCCAAACCGCAACCCCTATTCCAAAAAGTAATCGCATTCGGCATAAAAACCCGCGGCTGTCAAATGACAGTCGCGGGTTTGTGTTTCTCAGCCGAAGCCGTGGGTGAAGACCGCTTCGTAGGTCTCGCCGTCTGCGATCGTGGTTTCGTTGATGCCAACGGGGAGCATTTCGCCGCCCTTGGAGAAGCACCACCATGCTTCGCCGTCATCCCAGCTTGCTTTTTCGCCGTCGACGACGTCATACAGGCCTGCGCTCTCGGCGCTTTCCTCGACCAGCTTCTCCTGAAGCAGGGCGTCGGCAAGCGTCGTGGCGGTCGTGGTGATCTCGAATTCCTTTTCCGAGCCGTCGTCATGCGTGACGACGAAGGTGATCGAAATGCCGTCGGTCTCCGGTGCATCGGTTGCTTCCGTGCTTTCGGTGGCGGGCGCTTCGGTGGTTTCCGTGGCGTCGGTCGTGTTCTGGGTATCGTCGACCTTTCCTGCATCGTCGGAGCAGGCACACAGCAGCGAAACAATCATAAGAACAGACAAAATCAGGGTTAAAACGCGCTTCATTTTTGGATTTCCTCCTTTGAATTTACGCTTTCCGTTTCCGAAAATCGAGACCAAGTATAGCAGATTTTTTCGCGGATGTCAAAGTTTATTTTATCGTCGCGTCGTAAAGGGCGTTTTTGGGAAGCCCCGTTGCGGCGGCGACCTGCTTGACCGCGTCCTTTTTCGAAACGCCCTGCGCCGTCAGCGTCGCGATCTGCGCCAAAGCGTCCTCCATTGAGGGTGCTTGCTCCGGCGTTTCCTCCGCGCCGGCGACGATCAGGACAAATTCGCCGCGCGGGGCATTTTCGGCATAGTAATCGATCGCCTCGCCGAGCGTCATGCGCAGCACCTCCTCGTGCAGCTTGGTCAGCTCGCGGCAGAGGGAAATACGCCGCTCCGCGCCGAACACGGCGGCAAGGTCGCGCAGCGTGGCAGACAGCTTGTGCGGCGCTTCATAGAAGATCATCGTCCGCCGCTCCGCGCGCAGGGAGTCGAGGTGCGCCGTGCGGAGCTTTTTCGTCGTGGAAAGGAAGCCCTCGAACGTGAAGCGCCCCGTCGGCAGGGCGGAAATGCTCAGCGCCGTGATCGCGGCGCACGGGCCGGGGATCGCCGTGACGGGCACGCCGTGCTCGGCGCACAGGCGCACGAGGTCTTCGCCGGGGTCGGAAATGGCGGGCGAACCGGCGTCGGACACCAGCGCGCAGACCTCGCCGGACAAAATACGTTCCAAAATCTTTTTGCCGCTGAACTCCTTGTTGTGCTCATAATAGCTGACCAGCGGCTTTTTCAGCTCCAGATGGTTGAGCAGCCGCAGCGTCACACGCGTATCCTCGGCGGCAATAAAGTCGGCGTCGGCGAGGGTCTGGCGGCAGCGTGCGGAAATGTCGGAGAGGTTTCCGATCGGCGTCGGGACAAGATAAAGCATACTCATGGGCATTCCCCTCTGTGATAGGCGGCGCGGTATTCGTCCGTTTCCGTGCCGTCGGGATGAAACTCGATGAAATCGGGGTCGTAATGCAGACCGGGCTTGCCGCCGCGTCGCGCTTCGATGAGCACGAGGCAGACGGGCGAGGCGGCGGTGTGGCGGACGAAGCGCAAACGCTTCGGTTCGAGGCGGCATTCGCGCAGCGCGCAGAAAATGTCGCAAAGGCGCTCCGGGCGGTGCACCAGCGCGAAGCGCCCGCCGCTCGGAAGCAGCCATGCCGCTGCGCGGCAAAGCTCCGCAAGCGTCAGCGTCAGCTCCGAACGGGCGGAGGCGGCGTGACGGCTGAGTTTCCCGCTCCCGGCGGGAAAATAGGGCGGGTTGGAGAGCACGCAGTCGAAGCTGCCCGCCGGCAGGAGCGTCTGCACCGTCCGCACGTCGCCGCGCAGCGCCGTCAGGCGTTCGTGCAGCGCGTTGCGCGCGATGTTTTCCGCCGCAAGGCGGTGCGCCGCCTCGTCCAGCTCGATGCCGGTCACGCGGCACGTCTCGTCCCGCGCGCACAGCAGCAGCCCCAGCGTGCCGCAGCCCGAGCCGAGATCGGCAACGCGTGCATGCTTCGACAGCGTCAAAAACTGCGAAAGCAGGACGGAATCCGTACCGAGACGGAATGCGTCGTGGCGCAAAACGGCGCCGTTGTGCAAAACTTCTTCCATACTCATAGTAAGAGCGCACCGCAACGCGGCGGCATAAGCCGTCTGCCTTGCGGCGCGCCCGTTTTGCAAATTACTGCTGCTCGATTGCTTCCAAGGGGCAGGCAGCGGCGCAGGAGCCGCATTCTACGCACTGGTCAGCGTCGATGACGTACTTGCCGTCGCCTTCGGTGATGATGCCGAGCGGGCAGGTGTCCGCGCAGGTGCCACAACCGGCGCAGGCGTCAGTGATGAAATATGCCATGATATTAGCCTCCTATGTGTATTGTACTTTCATCATTCTATCACGTTTTTTGAAAAAAGCAAATGGAAAAACGCAGAAATCGTGATTTTTTTCGCGGGTATAGATTTTTCTCCGCGCGGCAAGAATCCCTCGGGAGGGATGCACATGGTCAGGCGGAGCGAAACGACCCGCCGCGTGCTCAAGCGGAGCTGGGCGCTGGCGAGCGTGCTGGGGCACAGCGCGGTCGGCACGGCGCACCTGCTGATCGCGCTGGCAATGACGCCGCAGTGCCTCGCCGGGCGGCTGCTGCAATGGCAGGCGCTTTCGGCGCAGGAGCTGCTGGGGCAGCTTTTGCTGCATCGCGGACGCGGCGCCCGACTCGGTCGGCTTCCGAACGGTCTGACGCCCCGCGCGCAGCGGGCGCTTTCCCTCGCCGCACGGGAAGAAGCCGCGCTCACGCCGGAGGGTCTGCTCGCCGCGCTGCTGCGCGACGGGCAAAGCGGCGCGGGCAAACTTCTGACGCGCTGCGGCGTCTGCGCCGACGTGCTTTTCACCCGGCTATATGAGGGTCGCATGACCCGAAAGGAGCAAAGCATGCAAAACACCAGACTCTTGGAGCAATTCGGCGTCGACCTCGTCGAGCAGGCGGACAAAAGCGAGCTGATCGTCGGCAGGCAGCGCGAGATCGAAACGGTGCTTCAAATCCTCTCGCGCAAGCACAAGAACAATCCCGCCCTCATCGGCGAGCCGGGCGTCGGCAAGACCGCCATCGTCGAGGGCGTGGCGCAGCACATCGCCGCCGGGCGCGTACCGGAACAGCTTCGCGGAAAACGACTGTTTTCGCTCGACATGGCGAGCATGATCGCCGGGACGAAGTATCGTGGCGAGTTTGAAGAACGTGTGCGCGACATCATCGCCGAGGTGCAGCGGGCGCAGAACGTCATCCTTTTCATCGATGAAATGCACACCCTCGTCGGCGCAGGGGCGGCAGAGGGCGCGATCGACGCGGCAAATCTCTTCAAGCCCGCCCTCGGGCGCGGTCAGCTTCAGCTCATCGGCGCGACGACGCTGGCGGAATATCGGAAATTTATTGAAAAAGACGCAGCGCTCGAACGCCGTTTCCGCGCCGTGCAGGTGCGCGAGCCGAGCCGCGAGGAGACACGGGAGATTCTGATGTCCCTGCGCGAGGGCTTGGAGGCGCACCACCGCATTGCGATCTCCGATGCGGCGGTCAATTCGGCGATCGAGCTGTCGTGCCGCTATCTGACGGACAAATTTCTGCCCGACAAGGCGCTCGACCTGCTCGACGAGGGCGCGGCGTGCGCAAAGCTGGCACAGCTCAACGGGCGCAGCGGCGGCGACGTGCAGGCGTTGGAAGACGATCTGCGCGAAGCGGTGCGCGGCGGGGCATATGAACGGGCGGCGACGCTGCGCGACCGCTTGCAGCAGCTTCGAAAGCCGCCGCAGACGGTTAAATCCGTGCAGCCGCAGGACATCGCCGCCGCGGTCGCCAACCGCACGGGCATTCCCGTCGGCACGGTTTCCCTCTCGGAGCGGCAGCGGCTGTGCGCGCTGGAGGAAACGCTTTCGCGCCGCGTCATCGGGCAACCGGCGGCGATCGCGGCGGCGGCGCAGGCGGTGCGGCGCGGCAGAAGCGGTCTTGCCGAGGAAAAGCGCCCCGTCGCGGCGATGCTCTTCACGGGGCCGACCGGCGTGGGGAAAACAGAGCTGTGCAAGGCGCTTTCCGAGGCGGTCTACGGCAGCGAACGCGCCATGATCCGGCTGGACATGTCGGAATACATGGAAAAGCACGCCGTTTCACGGCTGCTGGGCGCGCCGCCGGGCTACGTCGGGCACGACGAGGGCGGCGAGCTGTCCGAGCAGGTGCGGCGCAGGCCCTATTCTCTCGTCCTGCTCGACGAGTTGGAAAAGGCGCATCACGACATCTGCGGAATTCTGTTGCAGGTCATGGAGGACGGCGTTTTGACCGATTCCAACGGGCGGCATGTGGACTTTCGCAACACCCTGCTCGTCATGACCTCGAATCTGTGCGGCGCGGGCGGAAGCCTCGGCTTCGGTGAACGCGGCGAGGCGGGTGAACTGCGCGCCCTGCGGGAGCATTTTTCGCCGGAATTTCTCGGCAGAATCGACTGCATCGCGGAATTTCGCCCGCTGGGGCTTGCGGAGCTGACGCAGATCGCGCAGCAGCAGCTTGACGCGCTCCGCAAGCGTGCCGAACGGGCAAAGCTCCCCCTGCGCATCGCGCCGGAGGTCGCGCAGGCCCTCGCGCGGCGGGCGCTCGGCAAAGGCAGCGGCGCGCGCGCCCTGCGGCGGCTCATCCAATCGGAGCTGGAAGCCCCCCTCGCCGCCCGCCTCCTCGCCCACTCCCCCACCGCGTCCGTCGTCACCATCGCCGCGGACGAAAATTCTTTCCTCATCCATTGACTCAAATGCCAAGAAGTGCCGCGCGCAGAAGCGCGCGGCCCGTCAGGCACTCGGTGCTTCGCAAACAGGCTGCGCCGGGGCAAAATAAGCTTGTTTTTTCGGAATTCTCTGCCGCAAATACGAAAAACCGCGCCGCAAGGCGAGCTTGCGGCGCGGTTTGCTTTATTCTGCGGAGATCAGGTAGTAATAGACCGGCTGACCGCCGTTGACGACGGTGACTTCCGCATCGGGGCACAGTTCGGCAAAAATCGACTCGGCATGCGCAGCGTCCTCCGCACTGACGTCCGCGCCGTAGAAGACAGTGATGAATTCCTTTTCCTCCTCGGCGACCTTTTCCGCCAGCGAACGCAGCAGCGCATCGAGGTCGGCACCGTTTCCGAACAGCGAGCTTCCGTAGAGCGCCAGATATTCGCCCGCATGGATGTCATGCCCGTCGAAGTCGGAATCGCGGGCGGCATAGGTGATCTGCATGGTGGTCACGCCCGCCATTGCCTCGGTCATGGTGTCGATGTTCGTCTGCTCATCGGCCTCCGGGTCAAAGACCAGCATGGCGGAAATGCCCTGCGGGACGGTCTTGGTCGGGATGACGACGACCTTTTTCTCGGTCAGGGGAATGGTCTGCTCGGCAGCCATAATAATGTTTTTGTTGTTCGGAAAGACGAAAACGACTTCCGACGGCGTGGCGTTGATCTGCTCGAGAATGTCCTGCGTGGAGGGGTTCATCGTCTGCCCGCCGGAGATGATGTTGTCCGCGCCCAGCTCGCGGAACGAGCTTGCCAGACCCGCGCCGGCGCAGACGGCGACCATGCCGTAGTGCTTTTCCGCCGGAGCGAACTTCGGGGCGCTTTCCGGCTCCGCCTCGATCTGCTCCAGATCATCGGTGCTGCGCGCCTGACGCCCGGCGGCAAGGTCGTCATGCTGCATCTGCATGTTTTCGATCTTCGCCAGCTCCAGCGTGCCGTATTTCTGCGCCATGGTCAGGGCGTCGCCGGGGATGTTCGTGTGAACGTGGACCTTGAACGCCTCGTCGTCCTCACCGATGACGATGCTGTCGCCGATCGTGTCGAGATAGGCACGCAGGGGCGTCAGGTCGATGTCCTCGTGCGCCTTGCGGACGATGAAGACCGTGTCGAACGCGAAAGTGATCTCGCCGGAATCGAATTCCGTGAAGTCCGCCTGCTCTTTGACCTCGACGCCGTCGGTCGGAGCGGCCAGCTCACGGCCCTGCATCACGCCAAGCATCGCTTCGAGCACGAGCAGCCAGCCCTTGCCGCCGCCTGCGCGGT
>CAYRMX010000082.1:0-7274 GCA_964425295.1 uncultured Oscillospiraceae bacterium
TACCTCGGGCAAGCGGCAGGTGGTCGACTGGCTGCGCCAGCGCTCGCGCCCCTATCTCTTCTCCAACACGCTCGCGCCGAGCATCTGCGCCGCCGCCATCCGCACCTTTGAGCTTCTGACGGAGTCGACCGAGCAGCTCGACAAGCTGAACGAAAACACCCGCTATTTCCGTGAAAAAATGAAAGCCGCCGGCTTTGACATCCCCGACGGCGTCCACCCAATCGTCCCGGTCATGCTCTATGACGCCAAAACCGCCCAGGAATTCGCCGGACGCATGCTGGAAAAGGGCGTTTACGTCATCGGCTTCTGCTACCCCGTCGTCCCGCAGGGCAAGGCGCGCATCCGCACGCAGCTTTCCGCCGCACACAGCAAGGAAGACCTCGATTTTGCCATTCAGTGCTTCATCGACGTCCGCCGCGAAATGGGACTTATCTGAGATCATAAAAAGGAGAAATATATCATGAACCCTGTTTTGGAATCGCTCGCAAAGATCGGTCTTGTGCCGGTCGTGAAGATCACCGACCTTGAAACCGCCGTGCCGCTTGCCAAGGCACTGGTCAAGGGCGGCATCCCCTGCGCGGAGGTCACGTTCCGCACGGCGCTCGCCGCCGACGCCATGACGCGCATCCACGCCGAAGTCCCCGAGCTGCTGCTGGGCGCGGGCACGGTCACCTCGATCGAGCAGGTCGACCGCGCCGTGGAAGCCGGCGCAAGCTTCATCGTCAGCCCCGGTTTGAATCCCGATGTCGTTCGCCACTGCCAAAGCCGCGGCGTGCCCATCATCCCCGGCGTCTGCACGCCCACGGAGCTGGAACAGGCAATGGCGCTCGGTCTGACCGAGGTCAAATTCTTCCCCGCCGAGAACAACGGCGGCGTCAAGACCATCCGCGCCATCAGCGCCGCTTATCCGAACATCCGCTTCATGCCCACCGGCGGCGTCAATCTGAAAAATCTGAATGACTATCTCGCATTTTCCAAGATCCTCGCCTGCGGCGGCTCGTGGCTCACCCCCGCCGACGCCATCGCAGCCGGCAATTTTGACGAGATCACCCGCCTTGCGGCGCAGGCAGTCGAAACAATGCACACGCCTGAAGATGCGCCCGTCCCCGCTGCGGCGAAGCCCGCCGAGGGCACGCGCGTCGTCACTTTCGGTGAGATCATGCTCCGGCTTGCGCCGGAAGGCTATACCCGCTTCATTCAGGCGACCTCTTACGGCGCAACCTACGGCGGCGGCGAGGCAAACGTCAGCGTTTCGCTGGCAAACTACGGACTGGACACCGCGTTCGTCACCCGTCTCCCCGCGCACGACATCGGTCAGGCTGCGGTCAACGAGCTGCGCCGCTACGGCGTTGACACCTCGAAGATCGTCCGTGGCGGCGACCGCGTCGGCATCTACTATCTGGAAAAGGGCGCCAGCCAGCGCCCGTCCAAGGTCATCTATGATCGCGCCCACTCCGCCATTGCCACCGCAAGCCGCGAGGATTTCGACTGGGACGCCATTTTTGACGGCGCAGCATGGTTCCACTTCACCGGCATCACCCCGGCACTGGGCGACAACGTCGCGGACATCTGCCTCGACGCCTGCCGCGCCGCAAAGCGCCTCGGCTTGACCGTGAGCTGCGACCTCAACTACCGCAAGAACCTGTGGACGCGCGAAAAAGCGGGTCAGGTCATGGGCAAGCTGATGCAGTACGTCGACGTCTGCATCAGCAACGAGGAAGACGCCGCGGACGTCTTCGGCATCCGTGCGGCACACACCGACGTGACCGGCGGCAAGCTCGACCACGCGGCATATCAGGAGGTCGCGCAGCGCCTGACGGAGCGTTTCGGCTTCCGCAGCGTCGCCATCACCCTGCGCACGTCGCTCTCCGCCAACGACAACGTCTGGGCAGCAATGCTCTATGACGGCGGAGAATATCATTTCTCCAAATCCTATCCCATCCACATCGTCGACCGCGTCGGCGGCGGCGACAGCTTCGGCGCGGGATTGATCTACGGCATGCTCAAGGGCATGGACGCGCAGAGCACGCTCGAATTCGCCGTTGCCGCCTCCTGCCTGAAGCACTCCATCGAGGGTGACTTCAACCATGTCAGCGTCGCCGAGGTCGAACGTCTCGCCGGTGGCGACGCCAGTGGCCGCGTCCAGAGATAACAAGATAATAAAAACAGGAAGGGCTTTCAAACCCTTCCTGCTTCATTTATTCGAGATTTTTCCGTTTCCTTTCGCGGTGAGAGAGCGGCTCGGCGTTGTTTTCATATGTTTTCCAGACATGCATGCGGTCGTCCTCATCGAGCATGCGGACGACCCGCGCGGGGATTCCGGCGGCGATGCAGTTTGCGGGAAGATCGCGCGTCACGACTGCTCCCGCCGCGACGACGGTGTTTTCGCCGATCGTCACCCCGCCGCAGACCGTCACGCCCGAGCAGATCCAGCAGCCGTCGCCGATCGTGATGGGCGCAGCGTATTCCAGATCGTGCCGCCCGTCCGGGTAGTCCGCGTTGAGCCGTTCGTCGGCGAGGAACGGGTGCTTCGGCGTCGCCAGCGTAACATTTGCGCCGATCCAGACGCTGTTTCCGAGCGTGATGGGTGCGATATCGAGGAATGTGCAGTGATAATTGCAGAAGCATTCCTCGCCGACGTGGATATTCACGCCGTATTCGCAGTAAAACGGTGCAAACACGCCCAGATTCTTCCCCTTTGCCGAGGGAATGAGCGCTTCGAGCGCGCGCTGCTTCGCTTTCGGGCGGCGGACGGAAATTTTGTTGAAGCGCTCGCAGCGCGCAAACCCCTGCGCATGCTGCTTGGCGATGTCCGCGCTCGCCGCGTTATAGAGCTTCCCCGCGACCATGCGATCCCAATCACTGATGTTTCGGTACATAGTTTTCTCCTTATTCCGCGGCAGCGATGCACGCATCGCCGCTCACGCTGTCAAATCGGTATTCCGAGCGTGACATTGACTTCGCCGTCTGTCGTCTTTGCCGATATGCCCACAGTATAGCACGAGATACACCGCCTATCAAGGTATCTCCGCGCAAAATCTCAAAAAACATTTCCGCACCCTTTCGATGATTCGTTTTCCCGCACAGTTTGAGAATCAGCGGGTAAACTTCGTGTCGTGCGGGGCAAATGTTGGCGAAATGGACAAATTCGTTGTTGAAATGTGCGGCGGAATCAGGTATACTATCAGTTAGAGTGAATAATTCTGCGCAGCCGCACATTGGGAATGCCGTATGCCGATCAATGCGGAAACATCGACAACACCGCCGGCGCATTGCGGCGGGCAATTGCACTGCGCGGACAAGATTCTGAACGACAAAGGAGTGAGGGCGCATGGGCGAGGTGATCTCGGTCATTTCCGGCAAGGGCGGCACGGGAAAGACCACGATTTGCGCGGCGGTCGCAACCTGTCTTGCGGCGGAGGGAAAGCGCGTGCTTTGCATTGATGCCGATGTCGGACTGCGCAATCTCGACATCGCGCTGGGCATGGCGGAGCAGCCGGTCGTCGCCTTTACGGACGTCATGCTGGGGCATTATTCCCTCGATGAAGCGACGCCGCACCCGAAGCTCCCGAACCTGTCGCTTTTGACCGCGCCCGTGCGCGAGGATGATGCACTGATCCGCGCGGTGGACTTCGGGCGAATGCTGGAGGACGCGCGGCGCGCGTTCGACTTCTGCCTGATCGACGCCCCCGCCGGGATCGGCTCTGGCTTCCGCCTTGCCACGGGAAGCGCCGACCGCCATCTGGTCGTGTCCACGCCGGATCCCGCTTCCCTGCGCGACGCCGCCTGTGCCGCAGACCTGTTGACGCTCAACGGACGGTCGACGATGCAGCTCATTGTCAACCGCATCACGCCGCGGATGTTTTCCCGCATGGCGCTGACGGTGGACGACATTATGGACGGCGTCGGGCTGCCGCTGCTGGGGCTTGTGCCGGAGGATGCGAACGTGATCCTCGCCGCTGCGGAGGGCAGCGCGCTGATCTTCGCGGCGGACGGCGGCGCAGCGGAGGCTTGCCTGCGCATTTCCCGCAGACTGCGCGGCGAATCCATGCCGCTGATGAAACTCTAGGGGTGATTTTATGAACATTACATTGCTTGCACACGACAAGAAAAAGGAACTGCTCGTGCAATTCTGCACGGCGTATAAGAGCGTGCTGTCCAAGCACAATCTGTCCGCGACGGCGACAACCGGGCGACTGGTCGCCGAGGCGACGGGCTTGCCGATCACGCTCTTTTTGTCCCACAATCAGGGCGGTCATCAGCAGGTTGACGCCCGCATCGCCTACAACGAGATCGATCTCGTGCTGATGTTCACCGACCCGAACGGCATCGACCCGTGGGAGGATCAGCAGATCGTCCATACCATCCACCTCTGCGACACGCACAACGTCCCCGTGGCGACGAACCTCGCCTCAGCGGAAATGCTGATTCTCGGCTTGCAGCGCGGCGATTTGGATTGGCGCGAGATGGTCAAAAAGAAACGTTCTGTGAGGTAATCAAATGGAAGCACTGGAAATCATTGAAATGATCCGCACGGCGGAGAAAAAGACGCCCGTCCGTGTCACGTTAACAGAAAAATCATCCCTGCATTTTGAGGGCGTGGAGGATTTTCGCGGCGGTGAGGGGCTGCACATCCTGTTCGGCGACTGGAAAGTGCTCGCGCCGCAGCTTGAGGCGCACGCAGAGCAAATCGCCGCGCTCCATGTGGAAAACAGCGCATGCAACTCCGCCATCCCGATGCTGGACGTTCGGAATCTGCACGCGCGGATCGAGCCGGGCGCGATCATCCGCGACGGCGTCGAGATCGGCGAGAACGTCGTCGTCATGATGGGCGCGATCCTCAACATCGGCGCGGTCGTCGGCGACGGCAGCATGATCGACATGGGCGCGGTCCTCGGCGGGCGCGCAACCGTCGGCAAACGCTGCCACATCAGCGCCGGCGCAGTGCTCGCGGGCGTGATCGAGCCGCCGAGTGCAACGCCCGTGGTCGTCGGAGACGACGCCATCGTGGGCGCGAACGCCGTGGTTCTCGAGGGCGTTCACATCGGAAACGGTGCGGTCGTCGCCGCCGGAGCGATCGTTACGGCGGATGTGCCGGACAACGCCGTCGTCGCCGGTGCACCCGCGCGCATCCTCAAATACCGCGACGAAAAAACCAACGCCAAAACCGTCCTCGTCGACGCCCTGCGCGCCCTCTGATAACGGACAAGGATTGCAAATAACGTACAAACAACGCAGCCGCCCCACCGGGCGGCTGCTTGCTTTTGCACGGCAAGGTCTTTGCGCCGGCAGACCGAAAACTCCCGCGCGCGGCACAGCAGCGCCACGCACGGGAGTTAATTTTGCAGATATGAGAAGCTGTAAAAAAACTACGGCATATAATCCATATTATGGAAAACAATACGTTCATTCTCCTCGGCTGTCAGTTTCAGCGTATATTTGTCGTAGTTTTCAATTGTCAGGCGTTCAACCCACTCTTCCGTATCATCCTCGGACTGCTCTGTCAATACAAGCGTTTTGTCCGAGACCTCATAGTATCCTCCGGTAACACTACTGCCGTGGCGCTCCCATTTGCCGTTTGGGAAAAGATAGATGCTGACTGTCGAACCTGCTGTATATTTCCAGCGATAGGTTGCAAGCAGTTCTTTTACCGTGCTCCGAGAACTTGACGAGCCGCAGGCGACCATGCCGATCATCACCGCAAGAAGCAGCAGAAGTGCTGCAATCCGTTTCAGCTTCATCATCCCTTACCTCCCAAACAACACTTGGTAACTTCCACTCTCGTCCATGTACTCGGAAGAGATCCCTAACAGCAGCTCCGAAGCTGTTAGTTTCAGGATTTTATAATGTACAAGCTGCACTCCATCGGAAATAATCAGAGTGTTCTCCTCCTCGTCAAGCGACCACCTTGTCTCGTCACTGAAGCTTTCGGAATCATTGCCTTGCAGAGTTCCGTTTTCATAAAAACTAAGCGTTATCGATTCCGTAGGGTATTCCTTCTCTTCCCCCAAAATCGCATACTTCGCTGTCCACGTTCCGATCAGTTTTGATTTCAGTGTGTCGGATTCCTGCGAGGCGCAGCCGGAAAAGAACGTCAGCAACAATACCGGCAGAAGCACAATTGCAACAATTTGTTTTTTCATCGTCATTTCCCCTTTCTGTTTTGGATATGATGACTATAACACAACCTATAGTTGTTGTCAATAACTAATTATCAGTGTTTTCTTTAACGCTTTTTTGTTGTTAGGATAGATGCATGGAGGGGTGCAGCCATGTTAGAAAACCTGAGAACACTTCGCGCGGAAAGCGGTGTGACGCAAAAGCAGCTTGCCGATGCCGTGGGCGTCAGTCAGCAATCCATCAACAAATATGAGAATCATAATATTGAGCCGGATGTCGAAACGTTGATCCGCATTGCAGATTTTTTTCACATTTCGGTCGATCACCTCATCGGGCACGCGATGCCCAGCTCGGAGCTGTCGGTCGCCGAAACAAGGCTGCTTGCGCAATACCGCAGGTTGTCAAAGAAGCAGCGTGAATGTGTGAGCCTCATCTTGCAGACCTTTTCGGAATAACGACCGTCGCCCCGGCCGGGGCAGCGTTCGTGTTATGGTGCGGGCGCCAAACGCACTGTTGTATAACTTCCGCAGGGAGGCGATGCCCACATCGCCCCCCCCCCGCAGACACTATCGATCAACATCCGTAGGGCGGAGGCATGTGTCAAGAGCAACATCGTCCCGCACTTGCGCCGCAGCGCAAATTATAATCGTCCGCGGAGCGGACACCACAACGATTCACCATTCACGACTCACCATTCACTCGCCGCGCCGGCGGCATGCCTCCGCCCTACATTCCCATTCGCGCACTGCACAGCAGCGAAATCTACGGCGAGATTGCGCCAAAACGCACAATATCTTGTTGCTTTTGCGGCAGGGCGCACAATTTTTCGGTGGGATCTGCAAAAAAGCAAATTTTCGGTTGACTTTTCTCAGGGTCTTGCGCTATAATAACATTTGCATGACTGTGCAATTATTTTGATCGCTACGGTCGTTCGATCGTCCGGCTGCTTCAGCCGCGCCGTCGGAGACTGCTGAGCATATTTTTACAGGAGGTGTACACGAGATGCTGCGTACCTATCAGCCCAGAAAGCGTCACCGCGCAAAGGTTCATGGATTCCGCAAGAGAATGGCTACCGCCAACGGCCGCAAGGTTCTTGCCCGCCGCCGTGCAAAAGGCAGAGCTGTCCTGTCCGCCTAAGGAACCGTGACCGCACC
>CAYRMX010000083.1:0-7114 GCA_964425295.1 uncultured Oscillospiraceae bacterium
GAGCGTTCGCCTCCTAAGCGAAAGGCCGCGCGTTCGAATCGCGCCGGGCGTGCCATCAACATGGAAGTCAGAATCGACGATTCCAAAAGGAGAACTGCCTTGTACTTACTCGGATTTGACATCGGCGGCACGAAATGTGCCGTCATTACCGCCGAATGGGACGGCGAACAGATCAAATTGCTCAAAAAAGACGCCTGCGCGACGGATTTTTCCGTTCCTGCGGAGACCATGCTGTGCCGACTGATGGACATGGCGGATGCCATTCTGGACGGCGCGCCCGAAGCGGTCGGCGTATCCTGCGGCGGCCCGCTCGACTCCGAACGCGGCGTCATTCTCTGCCCGCCCAACCTCAAGGGCTGGGTCAACATTCCCGTCTGCGCGCTGCTGCAAGCGCACTATCATGTGCCCGTCCGCATGGAAAATGACGCCAACGCCTGCGCCGTCGCGGAATGGAAATTCGGCGCGGGACGCGGCACGCGCAACATGATTTTCCTGACGTTCGGTACGGGGCTCGGTGCGGGTCTGATTCTGGACGGCAAGCTCTACCGCGGAACGAACGACAATGCCGGCGAGATCGGGCACATCCGCCTTGCGCCGGACGGCCCGCTCGGGTTCGGAAAGCGCGGCTCGTTTGAGGGCTTTTGCAGCGGCGGCGGACTTGCGCAGCTCGGTTATCAAATGGCGCTGGAAAGTCTGGAACGCGGTGTCCGCCCGGCGTATTTCCCGGAGGACGTAACGCCAGTCACCGCAAAGTCCGTTGCCGATGCCGCGCATGCGGGCGACGCGACCGCGCTGGAGGTTTACCGCGTCTGCGGCGAATATCTCGGCAGGGGACTGTCCATTCTCGTCGACGTCCTCAACCCGCAGCGCATCGTGATCGGCAGCGTCTTTGCCCGCAGCCGCGACCTCCTCTGGAAGAGCACGAAACGCGTCATGGAAGAAGAAGCGCTCTCACAGGCGTATACCTGCTGCGAGGTCGTCCCGGCAGAGCTGTCGGAAAACATCGGCGACTATGCGGCGATTGCCGCGGCGCTGAACACCCATTGAGAATCGGAAAGGAACGAATATGGAAGAACTGTTTGACAGATACCCTGCGCTGCGCGCGTGTGAAGACGAAATCCGTGCGACCCTTGCGGTGCTGATCGAATGCTATGAAAAGGGCGGAAAGCTTCTTCTGTGCGGCAACGGCGGAAGCTGCGCCGACAGCGAGCACATCGTCGGCGAGCTGATGAAAGGCTTCCTCAAAAAGCGCCCGCTCACTGCTGAGCAGAAGCAGGGCATGCGCGAACACTTTAAGGGCATCGACGATTCGACGCTTGACCGTCTGCAAAACGGTCTGCCCGCGCTTTCGCTGACTTCCATGATCGCGCTGAACACCGCATTCTGCAACGATGTTTCGCCGGAATTGATGTTTGCGCAACCGCTTTTCGTGCTCGCGCGGGAGCATGACGTTTTCCTCGGTATCAGCACCTCCGGCAATGCCAAAAATGTCTGCGCCGCAGCGAAGGTCGCCAAATCGCTCGGCATGCGCGTGCTCGGTCTGACGGGCAAGCACGGCGGTGAGCTGCGGCAGCTCGCCGATGTGTGCATCGCCGTCCCCGAGACGGAGACGTTCAAGGTGCAGGAACTGCATCTGCCTGTTTATCATGCACTGTGCGTGGCGCTTGAGTCCCACTTTTTCTAACCACAAAAGCGGACATTCGTCCGCTTTATTTTTTGAAAAATCCGTTGCGATTTATCGGGTTCTGTAGTAAGATATAAGATAGAGAAAAATCAAGCGGAAGCACATTGCGGCAGAGTCGGGCATACTCTGGCATGAGGTGATTTGCATGTTGCTTACATGGCTCATCGGCACGTTTGCCGCCTTTGGTGTTGTGTGGCTGTTCGGGCTGCTGCTTGACGCGCTGCTTCTGCCACTTCCGAGGAACGATTCGCTGCACATCTGTTTTCTCCGCGGCGATGTCGCACAGGCGGAGCACCGCTGCAAGGTCTGTCTGCGTAGGTGGCGCGGACGGGTCGTGTGCTTTGTTGACGATGGCTTGCAGCCGGAGGCTCGGAAGGCTGTCTCGCTGCTGCTTCGGCGGCAGGACGCTGCGTATCTTTGCAGCAGAGTACAGCTTGCGGAATATGTATTGGGAGAGCACAAGGATTGGAAAATGAACTGATCAGTGGAACGATCGCGGCGGTCGTCTTTCAAAATCAGGAGAACGGCTACGCGGTCATCAAGCTGCAAAGCGAGGACGGCGCGCTCATCACCGTTGTCGGGACGATCCCCGTGCCGGCGGCGGGCGAGCGCCTGATCGTCACGGGCAAATGGACGACGCACACGGCTTACGGCAAGCAGTTCGAGGCGGAGTTTTTGGAGCGTCTGCTCCCGGATTCGACTGCTGAGATCCTTGCCTATCTTTCCTCGCGCGCCGTGCGGGGGATCGGCCCGAAAACGGCTGAAAAGATCGTTTCACGCTTCGGCGAAAATTCGTTGAAAATTCTCGACAGCACCCCGGAGCGCCTGACTGAGATTGACGGCATTTCCATGAAAAAAGCGTTGGAAATGGGCGCGTCGTTTCGTCGTCAGGTCGGCGTTCGACGGCTGATTGAATTTCTTGCCGCGTATCATATTCCGGCGGAGATCGCCGTGCGGGTCTACCGTGTCTACGCTGAGCGTTCGCTGGAGCTGGTGCATGAAAATCCGTATCTGCTGGCACAGCCACAGTTCGGAGCCTCCTTTGCCGGAACGGATGCGCTGGCGCTGGAGCTTGGCGTGGACGGGGACGATGCGCGCCGCGTGGAAGCGGGCGTGATCTTTGAGTTGCGTCACAATCTCAATAACGGTCACACCTTTCTCCCGATGGACAAGCTGACCGCGGCGACGGCGGCAATGCTGGAATTGCAGGAATCTCCCGTGCGCGACGCCATCGACCGCCTATGCGAGCTGGGCGAAGCGGAGACGGACGAGATTGCAGGGCTGACGGCGGTCTATCTTCCCGAATATCACGAGGCCGAGACGTACATCACGCAGCGCGTCATGGAAATGGCGCAGTGTGAGCAGACACCTCTTGCGCATGCCGACGCGCTGATCGAGCGCATTGAAGAATCACGGAATTTGACCTATGCGGCGCTGCAAAAGGAAGCCATCTGCGCCGCAGCAGAGCAAAGACTCCTGATTTTGACGGGCGGACCCGGCACGGGCAAAACGACGACTTTGGCGGGGATTCTTGCACTCTTTGACCGCTTGCAGCGCGAAACGCTCCTTGCCGCGCCGACCGGACGGGCAGCCAAACGCCTTTCCGAGCTGACGGGCTGCGAGGCTTCGACCATCCACCGTCTGCTTGAAGCGCAGGTCTCGCCGGAGACGGGAGAGATGTACTTCCGTCATGACGAGGACGAGCCGCTCAAGTGCGACGCGCTGATCGTCGACGAGATGTCGATGGTGGACGTGCTTTTGATGCACAGTCTGCTGCGCGCCCTGCCCGAAGGTGCGACACTGATTCTGGTCGGCGACCCCGATCAGCTTCCGAGCGTCGGCGCGGGCAACCTCTTTTCAGACCTCATCCGCAGCGGCGCGGTGCGCACGATCGCCCTGACGGAGATCTTCCGTCAGGCACGCGAAAGTCTGATCGTCATGAACGCGCACGCGGTCAACCACGGTGAACTGCCTGTGCTGACGGCGAAAGACCGCGATTTCTTCTTCATGAAACGCCGCAGTGCCGAGAGCGTTGTGCAGACGGTCGCAGAGCTTTGCTCCACACGGCTTCCGAAGAATATGGGCATCGCCTCGTCGGAAATTCAGGTCATCAGCCCGACGCGAAAGGGCGAAACAGGCACGGCAAATCTCAACCGCGTCCTGCAAGCCGCGCTCAATCCGCACGATGCGGCAAAAAAAGAGAAATTTTGTGGTGATATTTGCTTCCGAGAGGGCGATCGGGTAATGCAAATCCGCAATAACTATGATATACTATGGAAAAGAGCCGACGGCAGCGTCGGAACGGGCATTTTCAACGGCGACATTGGAACGATCGTGCAGATCGACCCGCGCGAGGAGTGCATCCGCATCCGCTTTGACGACCGCGAAGCCGCCTATGACGCAGACCAGCTTCCGGAATTGGAACTTGCCTATGCCGTAACGGCGCACAAGAGCCAGGGCAGCGAATACCGCGCCGTCATCTTCGTGCCGTTCGCCGGCGCGCCGATGCTGCTCACGCGCGGCGTGCTCTATACCGCCATCACGCGGGCGCGGGAGCTGCTGATTCTGGTCGGAAACGAGGAGATCGTCGCGCAGATGACTGCCAATAACCGAAAAAACAAGCGCTACAGCGGTCTGCGTTTTCGCCTTGCGGAGCGGCTGAAATGAATCCGCTCAAATGGCTGCTCGACCTGATCTATCCGCCGAAATGCGTCTTCTGCGGAAAACTCCTTGACACGGCTCAGACCGACCTTTGCCGCGCCTGTCGCGCAGGGCTTTCCGAAACGGCGGCGTCCGTGCGGCAGGGGAAGCACTTTGAGACCTGCCTCTCGCTTTGCTACTATGAAAACGCGGTCGCCGAGTCCGTTCGGCGCTATAAATTCCGCGGCATGAGCCATTATGCCGATGCTTACGGACGTCTGCTTGCCATGATGCTGCTGCGCGAGCATGTTGTGTTCGACCTTGTTTCGTGGGTGCCGATCAGTGCAAAACGCGCCCGCGAGCGCGGATATGACCAGACACGGCTGCTTGCCGAGGCGGTGACGAAGGAGCTTGGCGCGCCATGCGTGGAAACGCTCTGCAAGCATCGCCACAATCCCGCCCAGTCCGGCATGAAAAGCGCCAAGGAGCGGCATGAGAACGTCCGCGACGCCTACCGCGCCGTGGATTCCGAGCGCTTTTGCGGCAAGCGGGTGCTCCTTTTGGACGATGTAATCACCACCGGCGCGACACTCAACGAGTGCAGCCGCGTGCTCAGAAACGCCGGAGCGGCGAGCGTGATCTGCGCGACGCTTGCGGCGACCAGAAATTAAATGCAGTAGGTGACAGTATGTTTTTGTTTTCCAGAGATTTGGGGATCGACCTCGGCACATCCAACGTTTTGATCTATGCGGCGGGTAAGGGCGTCGTTCTGCGCGAACCGGCGGTCATTGCCCTCGATAAAAATACCGGAAAGGTCTTGCAGGTCGGTGCGGCTGCGCGGAACATGCTCGGGCGCACGCCCGGCAACGTCGTTGCCATCCATCCGATGCAGGACGGTGTCATTTCGGACTATGAGCTGACGGCGACGATGCTGACGGAGATGATCCGCCGCGTGGTCAAGCACGCGATCATCAAGCCGCGCATGATCGTCTGCGTGCCGAGTAGCGTTTCGGAGGTCGAAGAGCGCGCTGTCATTCAGGCGGCGATGGAAGCCGGCGCGCGCCGCGTCTACCTGATCGAAGAACCTCTGGCAGCGGCGCTGGGCGCGCAGCTCGACATCAACGCCCCGGACGGTAAAATGATCGTCGATATCGGCGGCGGCACGACGGATATCGGCGTGCTTACGATGAACGGCGTGGCGAATTCCGCCTCCATCACCGTCGCGGGCATGGAATTTGACGCCGCAATCGTCAAATACCTCCGCCGTAAAATGGGGGTGATCATCGGCGCAAACACCGCCGAGGAGGTCAAGCTCTCCATCGGCTGCGTCACGGAGCGACCGGAGGCATTGGTCATGACCGTCAAAGGCAGAGACGTCAAAACGGGTCTTGCCCGCGAGGTCGAGGTCTCCTCACTGGAAATGATGGAGGCACTCCGCCGTCCGGCGCGTCAGATTTGCGACAAGGTGCTCGACGTCCTCGAACAGACAACACCGGAACTGGTGGCGGATATTTCCAAGAACGGTATCGTCCTCACGGGTGGCGGAAGCCAGCTCTGGGGCATGGACAAGCTGCTTCAGGAACGCACGGAAATCAAGTGCATGCTCGCCGATGACGCCGATTCCTGCGTGGCCTACGGTTGCGGAAAGAGCCTGAATTGGATGAATCACATGCAGGAGGGGACGATCAACCTCGCACGCCGCAGACTCATGAAAGAATAAGAAACGGAGGCGTCGGAACATCGAGATCTTCGACCTCGCATGCCCGACGCCTGTTTCCATCCATTGTCTGATATACAAAAGCGGCTCTCTCCAAATGGAGAGAGCTGCTTTTTGCGCAAATTTCAATCTGTGAACCGTTTTTATGCGGTGGAATGCGGTATCGGCAGGTGCGTCAGCCGCCGAGGTAGGCTTTCTTGACCGCTTCGCTCTTTGCAAGCTCAGCGCCCGTGCCGGAAAGGGTGATCTTGCCGGTTTCGAGGACGTAGGCGCGGTCGGCGATGTCGAGCGCCATGCCGGCGTTTTGTTCGACGAGCAGGATGGTCGTGCCGCTCTTGTGCAGCTCGCGGATAATGTCGAAAATCTGTTCGACCAGAATCGGCGCAAGACCCATCGACGGCTCATCGAGCATCAGAAGCTTCGGCGAGATCATCATGGCGCGCCCCATTGCGAGCATCTGCTGTTCGCCGCCGGAGAGCGTGCCGCCGATTTGCTTGCGGCGCTCTTTCAGGCGGGGGAAGTGCGCAAAGACGTTGTCCAGCGCGTCATCGAGCTTGCCCTTGCGGGTGTAAGCGCCCATTTCCAGATTCTCCTGCACGGTCATTTGCAGGAAAATGCGGCGTCCCTCCGGAACGTGCGCCAGCCCGTGGGAGACGAGGGTGTGCGCCTCGGAGTGGGTGATGTCGTTTCCGAGGAATTCAATCGAGCCGGTGCGCGGGTGCATCAAGCCGGAGACGGTTTTCAGCGTGGTGGATTTACCTGCGCCGTTTGCGCCGATCAGGGCGACCGTCTCGCCCTCATTGACCTCAAAGGAGACGCCCTTGATGGCGTGAATCGCGCCGTAATAGACGTGAATGTCGTTAACCTTCAGCATGGGACGGAGCTCCTTTCGTTCCGAGATAGGCTTCGATAACAGCGGGATTGTTGCAAATCTGTTCCGGCGTGCCCTTGGCGATGATCTTGCCGTAATTCACGACGGCAATGCCCTCGCAGACGCCCATGACCAGATTCATGTCGTGCTCGATGAGCATGATGGCGATTTTGAACGTATCGCGGATGGTACGGATCTGATC
>CAYRMX010000084.1:0-7109 GCA_964425295.1 uncultured Oscillospiraceae bacterium
CACCGCGCCCGCCTTGACGATAGCGGGAGCGAAGCGCTTGGCGATGTCGTTTTCCGCCGCGCCGAGGACGATGTCCAGCCCCTCGAAGGCAGCGTCGCACGCTTCCTCGATCTCGATGGGCTTGCCGTTCCATTCGAGCACCTTGCCCGCGCTGCGGGCGCTTGCCAGCAGGTGCAGCTCCGCGATCGGGAACTTGCGCTCGGCAAGAATTTTCATCATTTCTCTGCCCACGGCGCCCGTTGCGCCGAGGATGGCGACTTTATACTGCTTCATGGTTTCTCCTCATTTCTATGGATTCACGTTACTTGACAAACGCGTTATACAGGACGCGAACCGTCTCTTCATAATCCTTGTTGTCCACGCCGACAAGGATGTTCAGCTCCTCCGGCCCCTGTGAGATCATGCGGATGTTGATCTTTGCCTCGCCGAGGGCGTCGAAGATCTTACCCGCCGTGCCGGTGCGGTACGCCATTTTTCTGCCGACGACGGCGACGATGGCGATGCCCTCCGTGACCTTGATGCTGTCCGGACGCATTTCACGGCGCAGATCCTCCGTGACGGAGTAGAGGTGCGGCGAGAGCTTTTCCGTCGGGCAGACCATCGTGATGCAGTCGATGCCGGTGGGGGTATAGCAGATGGGGACGGTGTTGTTTTCGAAAATCTCCGCCATCGTGCGCAGGTTGCCGACCGAGCCCGCCATGCCCTTTTTGTGGATGGTCACGGCGGCGTAGTCGCACTTTCCGGCGATGCCGGTGACGAAGCGGTGGCGCTCCTCGTACGATTCCCTGAACTCCTCGCAAACCATCGTGCCGGGATTTTCCGGCTCGTTGGTGTTGCGGATGTTGAGGGGGATGTTCTTCTCGCGCACGGGGAAGACGGTCATTTCATGCAGCACCTGCGCACCACTGTAAGAAAGCTGGCGCAGCTCACTGTAGGTCGCGCGCTCGATGGCGCGGGGATTGTCGACGATGCGCGGGTCAGCCATCAGGATGCCGGACACGTCCGTCCAGTTTTCGTAAACGTCGGCGTCCAGCGCAGCCGCCGCCAGCGCGCCCGTGATGTCCGAGCCGCCGCGCGTGAGGGTACGGATCTTGCCGTCGGGCATGAGCCCGTAGAAGCCGGGAATGACCGCGCAGCCGTTGCCGACGATCGCTTTCAGCGCGGCATAGGACTTTTCCTGATCGACCGTGCCGTCATAGTGGAAATAGAGCCACTGCGTCGCGTCGACAAAGGGGAAGCCGAGGTAATCCGCCATCAGCAGGGCGGAAAAATACTCGCCGCGGGAGACAAGCTCTTCACGGGACATGCCGTGCTCCATGCGCCCGCGCAGAGTGGCAAAGGCGGTGTCCAGATCGGTCTGCAAGCCCAGCTCGTCGCGGATGGCGCCGTAGCGCTCGCGGATCATGTCGAAAATGCTGTCATAAGAAACGCCGTATTGCTGATGTGCATGGCACAGATAGAGCAGGTCGGTGATCTTGTTGTCGCCGCTGAAGCGCTTGCCCGCTGCGGAGACGACCACCACGCGGCGCGACGGGTCGGAGCGGACGATCTCTCTGATTTTTCGGTATTGCGCAGCGTCCGCCATAGAAGTGCCGCCGAATTTCAAAACTTTTAACATAACTGCTCCTTTTATCGCAGAGATGCAATGAAGCATTCCGCGTCGATTCTCTTTCTTTCCCGCACCCAAGCGTGCATTTCCGCAACAGACACGGCTTTTGTTATTATACCGCAATCGAGCATTTTGTCAATCCGCGATTGCAGCCAGCCGTCCACGCCGTTCGTCCGCACATAGTACGGGCGGACAACGGAGGTGTTGTCGACATGCGCCGTTTCCAGCCGGTCGGTATAAAACCCGGTCAGCCCGTTGCGGACGTCCACGCAGTCCTGCAAGACATTATATGCCGTCGGGTAGCGCCCTGCGCCCTGCCCGTAAAAGCTCTGCTTGCCGATGTGCTGTCCGGTCAGCGAGATCAGGTTGAAATTGCCCGGCACCGCCGCCTCGTGCATCCCCACCGGCACGAACGCCGGCTCGATATACGCTGCGACGCCGTTTTCCAGCCGGCGCGCCGAGGCGATCAGCTTGCACACGCGGCGCATTTTGCGGCACGCGTCGATATCCGCCCTGCGGAGCTGCTCAATGCCCCAAACGGCAACCTCCGCTTCGTCCAGCACGCAACCGAAGGCGACGTTTGCGGAGATGACGAGCTTGCGGCGGATGTCTCCGCCGTTCAAGTCCTGCGTGGGGTCGGCTTCGGCATAGCCCAGCGACTGTGCCTGCTTCAGCGCCTGTTCGAACGTCTCGTTCGTTGAGTGCATCGTGTCGAGAATATAATTCGTCGTGCCGTTCATGATGCCGCTGATGCGGACGATCGGCTCCTGCTCCAAGGTGCGCTCCAGATTCGCCAACCACGGAATGCCGCCGCCGACCGCCGCCGAGCAGCGCAGCGCGACGCCGTGCGCCTTTGCCAAAAGCACCAGCTCGCGGTAATGCGCGGCGATGAGCAATTTATTCGCGGTGATGACATGCTTGCCCGCCTCCAGCGCGGCGGTTACATATTCATACGCCGGGTGCAGCCCGCCGATCGCCTCGACGACGGTGTCGATCTCCGGGTCGCGCAAAATGTCGCCGAAGTTCGGTGTCACGCGGCATGAAAGCTCCGGGCGGGGTCTGCGGCTGAGAACGTACACAAGCTCCATGTCCGTCCGCCCCTGAAGAAATTCATAGACGCCGCCGCCCACCGTGCCGAAGCCCAGCAGGGCGATTTTCATGGGAGGTTTTCGCATACGTTTTCGCCTTCTTTCGCGCGCAAGTGTCCACGAGATAAAAACACTTGCATTTTTCTGAGAAACAGTATATCATAGAGAGCAGAAAAACGCAAGCCTAAGATTGGGGGTTTTTTCGATGAAATATCAAAGCACGCGCAGTGCTTCCCTGACCGCAAGCCCCATGCGGGCGGTGCTGGAAGGTCTTGCGCCGGACGGCGGGCTGTATGTCCCGCAGCAATTCCCGACGCTTGACCGCAGCAGCCTCTTGCGGCTTGACACCAAGGCGATGGCGACGGCGATTTTGTCGGCGCTACTGCCGGATTTTCCGGAGATGGACACACTCGTCCACCGCGCCTATGACGGAAAATTTGAGACGGAGGAGCTGACGCCGCTGGTGCGCGTCGGCAGCCGTTATGTGCTCGAGCTTTTCCGCGGGCCGACCTCGGCGTTCAAGGACGTAGCACTTTCGATGCTGCCGCAGCTTCTCACCACCGCCAAGACCCACCTCGGCGTGGCAGAGGATATCCTCATTCTCGTCGCCACCTCCGGCGACACGGGCAAGGCGGCGCTCGCGGGCTTCTGCGACGTACCGGGCACAAAAATTCTCGTCTTTTATCCGAGCGACGGCGTTTCCGCCGTGCAGGAGGCGCAGATGGTCACGCAGGAGGGCGAAAATGTGCGCGTATGCGCCGTGCGCGGCAATTTTGACGACGCGCAGACGGGCGTCAAGGCGATTTTCTCCGCCGGAGCGCAAATGGGCTTGCGCCTTTCCTCCGCCAATTCCATCAACATCGGGCGGCTCGTGCCGCAGGTGGTATACTATTATAAAGCATATGCCGATCTCGTGCGCCGCGGGCAGGTCGCCGACGGCGACGCGGTGGATTTCGTCGTGCCGACAGGCAACTTCGGCAACATCCTCGCCGGATACTTTGCCAAGCGGATGGGGCTTCCCGTCGGGAAGCTCATCTGCGCCTCAAACCGCAACGACGTTTTGACCGATTTTCTGCGCACCGGCGTCTATGACCGCCGCCGCCCGTTTTACCGGACGCTCTCGCCGTCGATGGACATTCTCGTTTCGAGCAATCTCGAACGTCTGCTCTATTTTCTCTGCGGCGACTGCGGCGAGGTCGCGGGGTATATGCGCTCCCTGCGCGAAGACGGCGTTTACACCGTCTCGCCCGCGCTGCTTGAGCGGCTGCAAGCCGAATTTGCCTGCGGCTGCTGCGACGACGCGCAGACCCGCGAGACGATCGGCCGCGTCCAGCGCGCACACGGCTACCTGATGGACACACACACCGCCGTCGCGTGGCACGTTGCCGAGCACTATCAAAGCGAGCGCCCCGTCGTCGTGCTTTCGACCGCCTCGCCGTACAAATTCCCCGCAGCGGTGCTCTCCGCCCTCGGGCAGGACGCCGGCGGTGACGAATTTGCCGTTATGCAGCGTCTGCATGCACACACCGGCGTGCCGATTCCCAGAGCGCTGGCGGAGCTTCCGACCAAGGCACGGCGGCACTTCGACGTGATCGACCGCGAGCAGATGCAGAACTATGTGGAGGCGCTGGCATGGAAAAAGTGACTGTCCGCGTCCCGGCGACCAGCGCAAATCTCGGCCCGGGCTTCGATTCGTTCGGCTGTGCGCTGGCGCTCTATAATACCTATACCTTTGAGATCATCTCCGGCGGGTTGGAAATTTCCGGCTGCCCGGAGGAATTTCGCAACCGCGACAATCTCTCCGTCGTCGCCTACCGCTATGCGATGGAGGCGATGGGACTGCCCGTCGAGCCGCTGAGTCTGCACATTGAGGCAGAAATCCCCGTCTGCCGCGGGCTCGGCTCGTCATCGGCAATGATCATCGGCGGCGTGATGGCGGCAAACGCCCTGCACGGAAGCCCTCTCTCCCGCGAGGAGATCCTGCGGCTGTGCACCGTCGTCGAAGGACATCCGGACAACCTCGCTCCCGCGCTCTACGGCGGCATGACCGCAAGCCTCATGCGCGGCGGCAGACCGATCACGGCGCGCTTCCCGCTTTCGGAAAAGCTGCGTTTCTTCGCGCTCGTGCCGCCGTTCCCACTCAGCACGCAGCTCGCCCGCTCGGTGCTGCCGCAGCGCGTGCCGTTTGCCGACGCGGTATTCAACGTATCACACGCGGCGCTTTTGCTGCGCGCGCTGGAAACGGCGGACACGGAAATGATCGCCCTCGCGCTCGACGACCGTCTCCACCAGCCCTACCGCAAAGGGCTGATCGAAGGCTACGACGCCGCCGAGCAGACCGCCAAGGACTGCGGCGCAACGGCATTCTGCATTTCCGGCGCGGGCTCGACCTGCCTGTGCATTGCCGACAACGACGCCGTCGGCGACCGTCTGCGCGAACGTCTTCCGTCGGTCTGCCCCGGCTGGGAGGTACTCTCGCTTGCCGTCGACACCGAGGGCGCAAAACTTCTGTAAGGGAGAATCCTATGAAATTTTACAAATACTGCGGCGCGGGCAACGATTTCGTGCTGCTGGAAAACTTTGACGGCGCACTTTCGGACTATCCCGCCCTCGCCCGCCGCCTGTGTGACCGCCATTTTTCCGTCGGCGCGGACGGGCTGATCGTCCTCGAACCGGCGGAGCACGGCGCGGACTGCAAAATGCGCTTCTTCAACAACGACGGCACTGCCGCCGAGATGTGCGGCAACGGCGCGCGCTGCCTGTGCCGTCACTGCCGCGATTTCGGGCTGTCCGGCGACGTGCAGCGCATTGAAACGCCCGCCGGCTTGGTCACGGGCGAGTACATCGCCGACGACCGCTACCGCATCGAGCTGAACCGTCCCTCGGTCATTGAGTCGGGCATCGCCTTTGAAGAGGTTCTGTGCGACTATCTGGTGCTCGGCGAGAACGGCATCCCGCACGCCGTCGCCCCCTGCCCGTCCTGCGATGACCTCGACGAGCTGCGGAAATTTGCTTCGCAGCTTCGGCATTTTTCGCACTTTCCGCGCGGCGCAAACGTCAATTTATGGAAAAAAATCGGAGAAAACTCCATTTTGCTCCGCACCTTTGAGCGCGGCGTCGAGGACTTCACCCTCGCCTGCGGCACGGGCTCGGGCGCTACGGTCGCCGCACTGACCCGCAGCGGCGTCGTCAGCGGCAATGCCACCGAAGTCCATACCGACGGCGGTCTGCTCTCCGTCGACATCGTCGGCGACCGCGACGCCCCCCGTATTTTCCTCACCGGCCCTGCCGTCCGCACTTTCACCGGCACGGTTTCCCTCTGAGCTCCACGCACACCACCGCCCAACCGCGCATAGACTGGTTTGAGGTGGCGTCTATGGAACTGCATCGACAAATTCTGACCGAAAACGACTGCTACCGCCGCGGCGCGGTCATCACCCCGCGCGGTGTGATGGTACACTCGACCGGCGCAAATAACCCGTATCTTTCGCGCTATGTTCAGCCCGACGACGGTCTGCTCGGCAAAAACCGCTATGACAACGACTGGAATCGCCCCGGGCTGGACGTCTGCGTGCATGCTTTCATCGGCAAAAAGGCAGACGGCGCGGTCGCGACCTATCAAACGCTTCCGTGGAATCGCCGCGGCTGGCACGCGGGCGGCACGGCAAACGACACGCACATTTCTTTCGAGATCTGCGAAGATGCGCTGCGCGACGCGGCATATTTTTCCGCAGTCTACCGCGAGGCGGCGGAGCTGACGGCGTATCTGTGCGCGCTCTATGCCCTCGATCCGCTCGCCGACGGCGTCGTGATCGATCACGCAGAGGGACATCGGCGCGGCATCGCCGGCAATCACGGCGACGTCGAGCACTGGTTTCCGCGCTTTGGAAAGACGATGGACGATTTTCGCCGTGATGTTGCACGGCATCTGGAGGTGGAACGCATGACACGGGAGGAATTGACCGCACTGATCGACACGCGGATCGAAACAGTTCTCGCAGGCGAAAACACCGCGCCGAGCGCGTGGGCGGCGCAGGAGCTTGCCGACGCCGTGGCGCACGGCATCACGGACGGCACGCGTCCGCGCGGCTACGCCACGCGCGAAGAGACCGCCGCAATGGTCGAGCGTCTGCGAAAGGCATATCCGAATTCCTGAAACAGCCACGGCAGGGGGCACTCCCCTGCCGCGCGTCGTATCAACGCCCTCCGAATGCTTTTGCACCCCCGCAGCATTCACAAGTCGCTCCACACGCACCGTCCGGGCGTTTTTCGAACGCGTCGGCAAAAAAATCCGCGAAATACGAAAAAAGTGGTTGACATCCGCCACTTTGCCTGTTATAATATCCAAGCTGTCTGAAAATGCTGCTATAGCTCAGCAGGTAGAGCGCATCCTTGGTAAGGATGAGGTCTCC
>CAYRMX010000085.1:0-2001 GCA_964425295.1 uncultured Oscillospiraceae bacterium
TAGCGATTGCGCGCGCCCATCGCTCCCTCTGATGAGGGAGGTGTTTGGTACGCAGCGGAATCGATAGCCGCTCCGTAGGGGATGGCGTCGCACAGTCCCATCGCATGCACCGTCAAACAACACTGTAGGGACACCCCTTCGGGGTGTCCGAAACGCAGAAATTCGTTGAAAAAATACGGTTCATCGAACAATTTCGATGAACCGCGCGGACACTGCAGAGCGGTGTCCCTACAAATATTTACGGCAGGTGGTGCGGGGCGATATTATTCGCGGAAAAGGAGCAGGGAGAACCATGTGACGACGTTATTGCCGTACTGGTACTCGATGCCGAAGCGCTCGGCGATGGCGGTGACGACAATGCCGTGGCTTTCAATGCAGGGGAACATATGCTCCGGGTGGCGGCAGGGGGCGTCCGGGTATGTACAATGCTCGCAGACGGCGCACGATTCGCTCGAAAGCCCATAGACCTCCGCGCCCTGTGCGCGCAGCAGCTCCGCGACCTGTCTCGTGACCGCTTCGTGCGCAGGACGGGTGGCAAGCGTCTGTTCCATGTTCGAAATATCCTCGACCTCCGTGAGCGTCGAGAGCAGAAGCCCCTGCGGGAAGCTCAGGCAGCGCGCGCGGCATTCCTCCACGCTTCCGACCGCCGGCGGACACGCCCACGACTTGCCGTAGCGCGGGCATTCCTGCGCGCAGACAGTGCGGATACGCTCGGAAAATTCCAGCTCCGTCGTCGGGAAAAAAACATACTGTGCCAGCGGAAACCGGAAAAGCTGCTGTTCAAAAAGCGGACGGTTCATCGGCTTTCCTCCTTCAAATAGAGCAGATCATGCGAGATCGGCGTGCAGAACAGGCGGCGCACCTGCGTCGGGTCTTTCGTCTGCCCCAAAATCCACATCAGCTTGGCAAGCGCCGCCTCGGTCGTCATGTCATACGCCTCGAGCAGCAGCAGATCGTGCTTGAGGTGGAAGCCGACGTCGTAAACGGCGAGGTTGCTGCCCTCGTTTTGCACCTGCGTGGTCATGACGATGACCTTGCCGGAATCGATCGCGGCGCGGATGACGTCAAAAAAGCCGCTGCCCTGATACGACGGCAGTCCGCCGACGCCGTAGCTTTCGATAATGACGGCGTCGTTGTGCTCCAGCAGGTAGGAAAGCAAACGGTAGTCCGTGCCGGGAATGATCTTCAAAAGCCCCACACGCGGGTCAAGCGTATGATAAAAGGTTGGCTGTGCCTTGCAGGTCGGGCGGATATATTCCATCAAAAAGCCGTTTTGCAGCACCGCAAGGCGGGGATAATTGATGCTGGAAAAGGCTTGCAGGCTCGTTGTATGCGTCTTGCGGGCGCGCGTGCCGAGGATGACGCCGCCGTTGAATACGAGCATTACGCCGCACAGGTCGGAAACGGCGCAGCGGAACGCATCGGTCAGGTTGACCTTGGAATCGGTGTTTTCAAAGAGAATCGGCTTCTGTGCGCCGGTGAGGACGATGGGCTTGGGCGAATCCTGAATGAGATAGGACAGGGCGGCGGCGGTATACGCCATTGTATCCGTGCCGTGGGCGATGACGAAGCCGTCGAAGTCGTCATAGCTTTCCTCGATAGCGGCGGCGATGGTCAGCCAGTGCTGCGGCGTGATATTGGTCGAGTCGATGGCGAACAGCTCGCGGCAGGTCACGTCGCAAATCTGCGCAAGCTCCGGGACGCTCTCGGCAAGCTGGCGAGAAGTCAGAACGGGGGTCAGACCGCTGTCGGTCATGCCGGAGGCAATGGTGCCGCCGGTGCCGAGCATCAGGACTTTTTTCATGATTCAATGCTCCTCCGGGATAGATGAACATAGTATATCACATTTTTTCGCCGGCAACAATGCCCGATTGACAAATTCGGCGCAATGCAATACAATAATAAAAAACGGAGGTGAGTGCGGTGCTGTCAGTGGTAATCCCGGCATACAACGAACAGGAAATGGTCCCGGTCGCCGCGCAGGAGATCGGCGCGGTGCTG
>CAYRMX010000085.1:2011-6784 GCA_964425295.1 uncultured Oscillospiraceae bacterium
TCGTGGACGACGGCTCGCGGGACAAGACGTGGGCGAAAATTCAGGCGGTCGCGGGAACGACCGTGCGCGGCGTGCATTTTTCGCGCAATTTCGGCAAGGAAGCGGCGATTTTCGCCGGTCTGCGCCACAGCCGCGGCGACTGCGTGGCGGTGATCGACTGCGATTTGCAGCATCCGCCGGAGAAGCTGGTGGAGATGTACCGCCTCTGGGAGCAGGGCGTGGAGGTCATTGAGGGCGTCAAGTCCGACCGCGGAAAGGAAAGCGCGCTGCACCGCCTGTCGGCGAAGCTGTTTTACACGCTTATCAGCCGCGCGACCAAGGTCGACATGTCCCGCGCCTCGGACTTCAAGCTGCTCGACCGCAAGGCGGTCAACGTGATTTTGACCATGCGGGAAAAACGGGCATTTTTCCGCGCGCTGTCGTCGTGGGTGGGCTTTCCCACGGCGGAGGTCGCTTACGAGGTGCGTGAGCGGACGGCGGGCGAGTCGAAATGGTCGACGTGGTCGCTGATGAAATACGCCGTGTCGAACATCACGGCATTTACCGCGCTTCCGCTGCATCTGGTGACGGTCTTCGGCGTTGTGACGATGCTCGTCTCCGTGGTTCTGGGCGCGATCGCGCTGGTGCAGAAATTCACGGGCAAGGCGCTCGGCGGCTTCACGACGGTCATCATTCTCCTGCTCTTCCTCGGAAGTCTTATCATGATCAGTCTCGGCATCATCGGCTACTACGTTGGCAACATCTACGAAGAGATCAAGGGCCGCCCGCGCTACATCGTCGCCGACACCTGCGGCGCAGAGGACGCAAAATTTCCGAAAACGGACGCCGACACTTGACAGTGCTTCGGCGGTTTGGTAGAATAAATTTATAAAAATATTACGAGGGGGAACTTATCATGGCAACCATCCGTTGCAGCCAATGCGGCAATACCTATGACAGCGAGAACGCTTTCTGCACCAACTGCGGGCAGGCTACAGCAAAATCACGGGAAGCGCAGAAGGCCCCGGAAGCTCCGCAGACGCAGAGCGCACCCCGTCAGAGCGCCCCGCAGCCCGGCGCATATCAGCAGCGCCCGCAGCAGACGCAGAGCGTTCCTTATCAGACGGCGCAGCAGGCTCCGAACTACGGGCAACAGTACCGCCCCTATCCGATGTCCGCACAGGGCAAGGTCGGCGGCGGCTTCGGCTGGATTGTCTTCATGCGCGTGATCCTCTGGATCTTCTTCGGGCTGATTCTGCTCGCCTCGCTTGTCTCGGGCGTTCAGTTGATGGCAGAAGGCGATGAGGGCATTCTGATCGGCTTTCTTGTCATGCTCGGCGGCACGCTCGTCGCGTTTCTGTCCGTCGCAATGGGCATGATCTCGCTGAACAACGCAAGCAATCTGCACAAGATCGCCACCAACTCTGCTCACATCCTCGACGAGCTGCGCAACAGAAAGTAAACACGATTTCAGGCGGAGAGGGTGCTTGCATCCTCTCCGTTTTACAAGGAGAATCACTATGAGCTATGCCGACCTTCTCTATCGGGAAACCTGCAAAAAAATCCTCACCGAGGGTGTTCGGGACACCGACCGCGAGGTACGTCCCCGCTGGGAGGACGGAACGCCCGCGCACACGATCAAGTGCTTCGGCGTCGTCAACCGCTACGATCTGCGCAGGGAATTTCCCATCATGACCCTGCGCCGCACCTATTACAAGTCTTGCATCGACGAGCTGCTGTGGATCTGGCAGAAAAAGTCGAACAATGTCCGCGACCTCGGCAGCCACATCTGGGATAGCTGGGCGGACGAAAACGGCTCGATCGGCAAGGCTTACGGCTATCAGCTCGGCGTGAAGCACCGCTACGCCGAGGGCGAGTTCGACCAGGTCGACCGCGTGCTCTACGACCTGAGGCACAACCCCGCAAGCCGCCGCATCATGACCAATCTCTACAATTTCAGCGATCTGAGCGAAATGGCGCTCTATCCCTGTGCCTATTCGATGACCTTCAACGTCAGCGGCAACACGCTCAACGCCATCCTCAATCAGCGCTCGCAGGACATGCTCACTGCGAACAACTGGAACGTCGTGCAGTATGCCGTGCTGGTGCATATGCTGGCACAGGTCAGCGGGCTGGAGGCGGGCGAGCTGGTCCACGTCATCGCCGACTGCCACATCTATGACCGCCATGTGCCGCTGGTGGAGAAAATGCTCGAAAAAGAGCCGCTGCCCGCGCCGGAATTCCGGATGAATCCGTCGGTTTCGGACTTCTACGCGTTCCGTGTTGAAGATTTCGTCATGGAAAACTACCGTTTCCACGACTTCCGCGAGAAAATTCCCGTTGCGGTGTGAGGTACGCCATGAAAGCGATCGTAAATGTGACGGAAAACTGGGGCATCGGTTCGGGGAACCGACTGCTTGTATCGATCTCCGCCGATCTGCGGCGGTTTCGCGCGCTGACCGAGGGGAAAACCGTGATCTGCGGGCGCAAAACGCTCGAAACCTTTCCCAGAGGAAAACCGCTGAAGAATCGCAAAAATATTATTATGTCAACCAATCGAGCGTTCACCGTCGAGGGCGCGGAGATCGTCCACGACCTGGCAGAGCTGTTTGAAGCACTGCGCGGCGTCCCGACCGACGAGGTCTGCGTGATCGGCGGCGAGGCGATCTACGCCCTACTGCTCCCCTATTGCAGCCATGCGCTCGTCACCCGCACACGGGTAACCATGCCCGCCGACCGCTTTTTCCCGAACCTCGACAACCTTGCCGGATGGGAAAAAGAAAGCGCATCGGAGATGTTCTCCGAGTGCGGGCTGGAATTCTGTTATGAAGATTATGTAAACCTCAATGTGCGCATCCGCCCCGAATAAGCACCGTCAGTGCCGCAGCGACGGCAAGTGGTTTTTATGGGAGCAGTACCTTCTGACCGGCGTGCGCACACCGAAAGTCGCCGCTCTTGGACATAAAAGGAGAAAAAACATGTTATTGATTCAAAACGGAAACATTCGCACAATGGCAGGACGCGACTTTGCGCGCGGCTGCGTCCTGATCGGCGACGACGGAAAAATCATCGCCGTGGAAAAGTCGATCGCCGCGCCCAACGGCGCGCAGGTCATCGACGCGCAGGGACGGCTGGTCACCCCCGGCTGCGTCGAGGCGCATTGCCACATCGGTCTGGACAACGAGGCCTGCGGCTGGGAGGGCACTGACCACAATGAGATTGTCGACCCTGTGACGCCCCAAATGCGCGCCATTGACTCGATCTATCCGATGGATGAGGCGTTTACTAACGCCGTGCGCGGCGGCGTGACGACGGCATGCACCGGCCCGGGCAGCGCGAACGTGGTCGGCGGTACGTTTGCCGCCATCAAGACCTGCGGCAAGCGTGTGGACAACATGATCGTCAAATCCCCGCTGGCAATGAAATGCGCGTTTGGTGAAAATCCAAAGCGCTGCTACGGGCAGAGCGGTAAAAAAGCGCCGATGACCCGCATGGGCACAGCGGCGGTGCTGCGCGAGCTGCTGTTCAAGGCACGGCAGTATGCCGACGACAGGGACGCCGGAAAAGAGCCGAAATTCGACATGAAGCTCGAAGCGATGCTCCCGGTCATGCGTGGCGAGATCCCGCTCAAGTGCCACGCCCACCGCAGCGATGATATTCTGACCGCGATTCGCATCGCCAAGGAATTCGGGCTGAAAATGACGATGGATCACTGCACGGACGGCGCGGTGATCGCCGACGAGCTGGCGCAAGAGGGCTTCCCTGCGTTCGTCGGGCCGTCGCTGGGCAGCAAGACCAAGATTGAGCTGATAAGCAAAAGCTTCACCACCCCCGCGGAGCTGCACAAGGCGGGCATCCCGATCAGCATTATCACCGACGCGCCGGTCATTCCGCTGCAATACCTGCCCATGTGCGCCGGGCTGGCGGTGAACGGCGGTTTACCGTTGGAGGAGGCGTGGCGCGCAATCACCATCAACCCCGCCGAGCAGACGGGCATTGCCGACCGCGTCGGCTCGCTCGAACCCGGCAAGGACGGCGACGTCGTCGTCTGGACAGCCGATCCGCTGCAACAAATCGGCGGCGAAGCCTACATCACCGTCATCGACGGCAAAATCGTATATCAGGCATAAACACAAAAGGCAAGCCCACCGGCTTGCCTTTTCTTCTTGCATCTCATAGGAGAACTTTGTTACGTAAAAGTCAAGAAAATTTTTCTCGTTCCTATCAGCAGTGCAACGAATTATATATGTGTAAAAATGATCTTTGGCTCTGTGAAGCGCAGCGGCGGCAATGCCGCTATGAAGTTTCGTGCTTACACGCGAAGTGAGGTTCAGTGTTCCGCTATCATGCCGAAAGCACACTTCACGCACGAAGTGCGCCTCACCTGCGCAACAAACCTCATGTTCCGCAAGGCGGAACACATAGTTCGAAAAAAGAGCCTCTTGTCCGGCAGACAAAAGGCTCTTTTCGTGGCAGGGGCACAAGGACTTGAACCCTGAGCCTACGGTTTTGGAGACCGCCGCTCTACCAATTGAGCTATACCCCTATATGAAAAAGTGGTGGGCCTTCGGGGACTCGAACCCGGGACCGTCCGGTTATGAGCCGGATGCTCTAACCAACTGAGCTAAAGGCCCATAAATATCATACCAAGCGAAGATTATTATACCGCAAATCCCACCAAATGTCAAGATATATTTTTGATAACCAGCAATCTGTTGATCGTCTGTACCAAAACAAAATTGGTTCTATAATAAATGTTGGGGTCAAGCGATGAGCCTGGCCCCAATGTCATAA
>CAYRMX010000086.1:0-6598 GCA_964425295.1 uncultured Oscillospiraceae bacterium
AGCTCCCGACGACCCTGTGCGAGATCTTCCTGTCCGAGGTCTTCAAGAAGAACTCCATCGATTCGCTCGATCAGGAAACCCTGTTCACGATCAACATGTTCTTCGAAAACAGCCTCAATGTCTCCGAGACTTCGCGCAAGCTGTTCGTCCACCGCAACACGCTGGTCTACCGTCTGGAAAAGATCAAAAAGCTGACCGGGCTTGACCTGCGCGAGTTCGACGACGCGATCATCTTCAAGGTCGCGCTCATGGTCAAAAAATATCTCGCCTCCCGCGAGAACCGCATGATGTGAAATGGTGTTAACAAATGATTGATTTAGTGAATGTCACAAAAACCTACGAAACGGGCACGCATGCCCTCAACGGCATCGATCTGCACATTGACGACGGGGAGTTCGTCTTTCTGGTCGGGCAGTCCGGCTCGGGCAAGTCGACCATTATCAAGCTGCTGACGGCGGAGCTGAAACCCACGTCCGGCTCGGTGCTGGTCAACGGTTATAAGCTTGAGTCCATCAAGCGTTCCTCTGTCCCGTATATGCGCCGCACGTTGGGCGTCATCTTTCAGGATTTCCGCCTGATCGAGAACAAGACGGTGTATGAAAACGTCGCCTTTGCCATGCGCGTCATCGGCGCGCCGTCGAAGGAGATCAAGGCACGCGTGCCGTATGTGCTTGAGCTTGTGGGGCTGGAAAACAAGAGCCGCCGTCTGCCGCGTGAGCTTTCCGGCGGCGAGCAGCAGCGCGTGGCGATTGCCCGCGCACTGGTCAACAATCCGACGATGGTCATCGCCGACGAGCCGACGGGCAACCTTGACCCCGCACGCTCCTTCGAGATCATGCTCCTGCTTGAGCAGATCAACGCGCTCGGCACGACGGTGATGGTCGTTACGCACGAAAAGGGACTGGTCGACCGCTTTACCAAACGCGTCATCGCCATTGACGAGGGTAAGGTAGTGAGCGACGGAATGGACGGGTATTACAACTATGAAGCATAATAATTTCGGATATCTGATGGGCGAGGGACTGCGCGCCATGTTCAAGCACGGCTTCATGTCCTTTGCGGCGATCTGCATCACCGTTGCGTGCCTTGTGATCGTCAACAGCTTCGCCCTGATCGCTTATGATATGAACCTCATGGTCGACGAAGTGCAGGATCAGACCCGCATCGTCGTCTGCATCGACGAAACCTATTCTCAGGCGGAGTCGAAGTCGGTCGGCTCGGAGATCAATCTGGTCGAAAACGTTGCCAACGCCGAATTCGTCTCGCGCGAGCAGGCGCTGCAAAACTTCATCAGCGACTCGGACGCCTCGCTTTTTGAGGGGCTTGACCCGCAGTCCATGCGCGACCAGTTCATCATTACGCTGGAAGACAACAGCCTTGTTGAGCAGACGCAGTCGGCGCTTGCAAAGGTCAAGGGCGTCGCCGACGTCTACGCCGACGTCGAGGTCGCCAATGCCCTCGGCACAATTCGCACAGTGCTCTATGTTGCCTCGCTTGCCATCGCTGCGGTGCTTCTGATCGTCTCACTCATCATCATTTCCAACACCATCCGCCTTGCCATGCTCGACCGCAAGGAAGAGATCGGAATTATGAAGATGGTCGGCGCGACGAACAGCTTTATCCGGCTGCCGTTTGTCATCGAGGGCTTCCTGCTCGGTCTGTTCGGCTCGGTAATCTCATTCTTCTTGGAATGGGGTCTTTATGAGGTGCTCCGCAGCGCCGTTCTGGAAACGGATTTGCAGGTGCTCATCGTTGTACCGTTCACCGAGGTGCTCGTCCCGATGGCGCTCATCTGCGGTGGCGCAGGATTCTTCATCGGCATTTTCGGCAGTCTGATGTCGATCCGCCGATTCCTGAAGGTCTGATTTTTTCGCCCTGCCCGCGCGGCGGGCATCGCCGAAGGAGGAATAGAATGTTTAAGTACCGGCGGGCAATCGTTTCGGCGATTGCCGGACTGCTCGTGTTTTCGCTGCTTGCCGGCGTGATCGTCATGGTCGTCAGCGCGAAGACTTCGTCTGAAATTCAGTCGGAGATCAATGCCCTGCAGCAGAACGCGGAACAACTTGCGGAGGACAGGGACGCGTTGGAGAAAGAAATTTCCGCAAACCGCTCCCAGACATTGACAATTGTCGAGCAAAAGGCACAGGTCGACCGTGAGATCGACCTGACCCGTCGAGAGGTCGAAAACGTCAATGCGCAGGTTCACCAGTATAATCTTCTGATCTCCGAAAAACAGGCGGAGCTGGACGAGCTGGAAGCGGAGCAGGACGCGCTGTTTGACAGCTACAAGCTTCGCATGCGCGTTATGCAGGAGCGCGGCGAGATCTCCCGCTGGGCGGTCATTTTTCAGGCGGACAGCTTTTCCGATATGCTCAACTGCCGCGCCATGATTGAGGAGATCGCCAAGGCAGACCAACGCATGATGGACGAAATGCGTGAGCTTGCCTCAACCGTCCTTGCGGCTAAGGACGCGCTGGCGGAGGAAAAGCTCTGTCTGGAAGAAAAGAAAGCCGAGCTTTCCGCGGCACAGACGCTTCTGGAAGAGAAACGGACGGAGTCGGACGAGTTGCTGGCACAGCTTCTTGCCGACAAGGAGGAACTGCTTGCCGAGGCGGATCGCTATGAAGCACAGGAAGCCGAGCTGAGTGACCGAATTGCCGCCTTGGAGCAGGAGCGCACGGAAGCACTCCGCAAAGAGTGGGAAGCGGCGCATCCGCCCCAGACGGGCAACGACAACAATAACAATAATAACACCGGCAGCACCGAGCAGCCCGAGACGCCGGGCGATTCCGATGATTCTTCCGATGTCGGTGATTCCGACGCTGAAGCGGGGAGCGGCACTTATCCCGGAACGAACGAAACGTTTCTTTTCCCGACGGCTGCGGGCACTGTCCTGACCAGTCCCTACGGCTACCGCACCCACCCGCTCACCGGCAACTATACCATGCACAACGGCGTTGATCTTGCCAACAACTCCGGCACGCCGATCTATGCCACCAAGAGCGGCTGCGTCACGACCGCTGCCTATAACTATGCCTATGGTTATTACGTCACGATCAACCACATGGACGGCTACAGCTCGCTTTACGGGCATATGACGAACTACATCGTCAGCGAGGGGCAATATGTCACCCGCGGTGAGGTGATCGGCTACATGGGCTCGACCGGCTGGTCGACCGGTCCGCACCTGCATTTTACGATTTACTATAACGGTGCGACCGTCAATCCGATGAATTACATCTCACTGCCCTGAGGCAGTCCGCCCAGAGTCTGAAACAGACTCTGGGTAAACAACTTTGTACATGGAGAAAGATATGAAGCGATTTTCAAAACCCCTTGTCGCCGTGCTCCTGCTTGCGGCGCTGCTGCTCTCGCTCTCCGGCTGTGGTCTTACGTCGTTTTTGATGCAGAAAACCCACGACGACGCGAGCAACACCCTACAGAATGCAACACAGTCGGCAGATTATGAAGAAAAGCTTGCCGAGCTGATCGCCCTGCTCGACGAAGTCTACGTTGACGGCTACGACACCGAAAAGCTCGGCGATCTGCTTGCCGAGGCAGCGGTTGCGGCAACGGGCGATCGATGGAGCTATTACATCAGTGCCGAAGAGTATGATTCCTATCTCGAGCAGAGCAACAATGCCTATGTAGGCATCGGCGTGACCATCCAGCACGTCAACGAAGACGACCCCGGCTTTACCATCGTCTCCGTTACGCACAACAGCCCCGCCGAAGCTGCGGGAATTCTGAACGGCGACATGATCGTTGCCGTCGAGGGTCAGCTCACGGAAACGATGGAAATGAGCGATGCCCAGCAGCTCGTCCGCGGCGAATCGGGAACGGATGTGACCATCACGCTCGAACGTGACGGCGAGCGATTTGACCTCACCATCACCCGCGCGCAGATCGAGACGGAGGTCGTCGTCTATGAACTGCTGGAAAGCGGCGACGGCTACATTAAAATCAACAACTTCGACGCCCACTCCGCCCGCGACACCATCGCCGCGATCGAAGACCTCCGTGCGCAGGGCGCAATTTCCCTGATCTTCGACCTGCGCTTCAACCCCGGCGGGCATAAAAACGAGCTGGTCGACCTGCTCGATTATCTTCTCCCGGAAGGGCCGCTGTTCCGCTCCGTTGACTATCTCGGCAACGAGAGCGTCGACTATTCCGAGGAAGACTGCCTCGAAATGCCGATGGTGGTCATTATCAATGAGGATTCCTATTCCGCCGCCGAATTTTTCGCCGCTGCGCTTCAGGAATACGACTGGGCGGAGATCATCGGAACGCAGACCGTCGGAAAGGCGAATTATCAGCAGACGTTCCGCCTGAGTGACGGCTCTGCCGTCGCCGTTTCCACTGGGCATTATCAGACGCCGAACGGCGTGACCCTCGCAGACGTCGGTGTGACGCCGGATGTGATCGTCGAAGTCGATTATGAAACATATCTTGACCTTTACTATGAAAAGGTCGAAAAAGCGGATGACGCACAGCTTCAGGCTGCGATTTCCGCTTTGCACGAATAAATACTTGACAGAAGTGCGCAACATCTTCTATAATATTGCGCAGAATTTATAATTGGAGGAACTTGGCATGGCAAAGGAATTCAAACTGACCAGAGAACGCCTGAAAGAGCTTGAGGCGGAACTGAATTATCTGAAAACCACCCGCGAAAAGGAGGTTGCCGAGCAGATCAAGGAGGCGCGCTCCTTTGGTGACCTTTCGGAAAACAGCGAATATGATGAAGCAAAAAATGAACAGGCGAAGCTCTATGGCAGAATCGCCGAGGTGGAGAATATCCTGACCCATGCCGTCATGATCGACGAGACGGCGGAGGCTGCCGGTACGGTCGGTCTCGGCTGCACGGTCAAGGTGCGCGACGTCGAGTTCGATGAGATCTCGGTTTATACCATCGTCGGCTCACAGGAAGCCAACCCGATGGAGGCGCGCATCTCCGACGATTCCCCGTTCGGCAAGGCCATGCTCGGCAAGCATATCGGCGACATCGTCGAGGTCGAAGCGCCGGTCGGCATGGTGCAGTTCGAGATTCTCGCCGTCGAGCGTTGACGTTTTAGGAGGAATTATGGCAAAGTTTGTACCGCAACAGGAGCTTTCGCTGGTCGATCAGGTTCGTATCCGCCGCGAAAAGCTTGCGCAGCTTCAGCAGGATGGGAAGAATCCCTTTGCGCAGACGCGCTTTGCGTTCGACACGACGAGCGCACAAATTCGTGATGGCTTTGAGACACTGGAAGGGAAGACCGTTTCCGTCGCCGGGCGCCTGATGTCCAAGCGCGGCATGGGTAAGGTTATCTTCTGCGACTTGCAGGATAACGAAGGACGCATCCAGCTCTATTTGAAGTTTGACGAAATGCCCGAGGCGACCTTTGAGGACTGCCGCAAGCTTGATCTCGGCGATATCGTCGGCGTCACCGGTGACGTCTTCCGCACGCAGCGCGGCGAGATTTCCGTCCGCGCCCATGAAGTCACTCTCCTTTCCAAGGCACTGCTTCCGCTGCCCGATAAATTCCACGGTCTGACGAACGTCGAAACGCGCTATCGTCAGCGCTATGTCGACCTGATTGCCAACCCCGAGGTCAAGGACACCTTTGTCAAGCGCAGCATGATTCTCCGCGAGCTGCGCAGCTATCTCGACTCCAAGGGCTTCCTCGAAGTCGATACCCCCATTCTGACCCCCTTTGAGATCGGCGCGTCCGCCCGCCCGTTCTTTACCCACCATAACACCCTCAATATGGACATGGTGCTGCGTGTGGAGACGGAGCTGTACCTCAAGCGCCTTGTTGTCGGTGGCATGGATCGCGTCTATGAAGTCGGTCGTATCTTCCGCAATGAGGGCATGGACCCCAAGCACAACCCCGAATTCACCACCATCGAGCTGTATCAGGCGTATACCGATTTCCACGGCATGATGGATCTGGTCGAAGAGATGATGAAGACCGTCGCGCAGAAGGTCTGCGGCACGCTGCAAATCACCTATCAGGGCAAGGAAATCGACCTCAGCCATTGGGAGCGCATGACCATGATCGAAGCGGTCAAGAAGTATTCCGGCGTCGATTTCGCCGCCATCGCTTCGGATGAAGAAGCCATTGCGATTGCCAAGGAAAAGCATGTCGCCCTGCCCGAAATTCCCACCAAGGGCGCGATTTTGGCGGAATTCTTCGACGCATTCGTCGAGGAAAACCTCATTCAGCCGACGTTTATCTACGATTACCCCGTGGAAAACAGCCCGCTTGCCAAGCGCAAGCCGGATGACCCCGCGTTCACCGAGCGTTTTGAATATTTCATTAACGCCACGGAGTTCGGCAATGCGTTCAGCGAGCTGAACGATCCGATCGACCAGAAAGAGCGCTTCGAGCGGCAGGTCGCCGAGCGCAAGAAGCTCGACCCGGCGAGCAACGCGCAGGTGGATTATGACTATGTGACCGCGCTGGAATACGGGCTGCCTCCCACAGGTGGCCTCGGCTTCGGCGTCGACCGCCTCGTCATGCTCCTCACCGACTCCGCCTCTATCCGCGACGTCCTGCTCTTCCCCACAATGAAACCCTTGGACTAAATAATTCGCAATAAAGCGAAATAAAGC
>CAYRMX010000087.1:0-6539 GCA_964425295.1 uncultured Oscillospiraceae bacterium
TCCCGGAACGGAGCATTACGGCGCTCATCGGGCCGTCCGGCTGCGGAAAATCGACGTTTTTGAAGACGCTCAACCGCATGAATGATCTTGTGCCGTCCGTGAAGATCACGGGCGAGGTCGCCTATCACGGCAACGACATTTTCCGCCGCGAACAGGACGTCACCGAGCTGCGGCGGAACATCGGCATGGTATTTCAAAAGCCGAATCCGTTCCCGATGAGCATTTACGACAACGTCGCCTACGGCCCGCGCACGCACGGTATCAAAAACCGCGTCAAGCTCGACGAGCTGGTTGAGGAAGCGCTGCGCGGGGCGGCGATTTGGGACGAAGTAAAAGATCGGCTGAAAAAGAACGCCCTCGGGCTTTCCGGCGGGCAGCAGCAGCGGTTGTGTATCGCCCGGGCGCTGGCGGTCAAGCCGGAAGTGCTGCTCATGGACGAGCCGACGAGCGCTCTCGACCCCATTTCCACCTCAAGAATCGAAGAGCTGGCATTGCAATTGAAGGAAAAATATACTATAATCATGGTGACGCACAATATGCAGCAGGCAGTTCGCATTTCCGACCGGACGGCGTTCTTCCTGCTCGGCGAGTTGGTCGAGTTCGACCGAACCGAGACATTGTTCTCAACGCCGCGCGAAAAGCGCACCGAGGATTACATCACGGGGAGGTTCGGTTGATATGAGAAGCCGCTTTGACGAGCAGCTTGCGCTGCTCAACCGCAAAATGATCGAAATGGGCGCCGAATGCGAGAGTATTATCGCCCTTGTCACCAAGGCGCTGCTCGACGGCGACACCGCGCGGGCGGAAAAAGCGCGCGGGCAGGGTCACCGCATCGATCAGCTTGAGCGCGAGATCGAGAGCATTTGCCTGAAGCTGCTGCTTCAGCAGCAGCCGGTGGCAAGCGACCTGCGCGTCATCTCCGCCGCGCTGAAAATGATCACCGACATGGAGCGCATCGGTGACCAGGCAGAGGACATCGCCGAGATCATCGTCTTCCTGAACGGCAGAACGGGCGACGAATGCAGCGGTATCCGCGCAATGGCTGAGGCGACGATCAAAATGGTCACGGACAGCGTCGACGCCTATGTGCGCAAGGATCTGGCGCTTTCGCGGGCGGTCTGTGCCTATGACGACGTGGTCGACCGTGATTTTTCCGAGATCAAGAAGACGCTGATTGCCATGATCGCGGACAACACCGCCGACGGCGAATATGCGCTCGATCTGCTGATGATCGCAAAATATTTTGAACGCATCGGAGACCATGCCGTGAACATCGCGGAGTGGGTGGAATTCTCCGTGACGGGCGTTCACAAGGAGAGTGACGGGCTATGATCTGGTGTGTGGACGACGACCGCACCATCCTCGACATTGAGGTTTATACTCTGGCGCAGACCGGCTTTGCGGCGCGGGGCTTCACCGACGGCGTTTCCATGCTTGAAGCGCTGAAAACCGAGACGCCGGAACTGATCGTGCTGGACATCATGCTTCCGGGCATGGACGGCGTGGCGGTTCTGCGCGCCCTGCGCAGCGACCCGTCGACGGCGCGCCTGCCCGTCATCATGGCGACGGCAAAGGGTACGGAAATGGACAAAATTCAAGGGCTTGACACGGGCGCGGACGATTATCTCGTCAAGCCGTTCGGCATGATGGAGATGGTCTCGCGCATCAAGGCGGTGCTGCGCCGCTGCGCTCCGGAGGTACGAAGCGAGCAGCTTTCCGTCGGGCGGATCGTGCTCAACGAGCGGGCGCATACCGTCAGCGTGGACGGGGAAAAGGTCAGCCTGACGTACAAGGAATTTGAAATGCTCCGCCTGTTTTTGAAGCATCCGAACGTCGTTTTCTCGCGCGACGAGCTTCTTTCGGCGGTCTGGGGCGTGGATTACATGGGCGAAACGCGAACGGTCGACATGCACATCAAGACCTTGCGGCAGAACCTCGGCACCGCCGGTGGCTGCATCGGAACGGTCATCGGCGTCGGCTATAAGCTGGAGGGCGGCGTATGAGCAGAAAAATTTTCCGTTCCATCTTCGCCGTGGCGATGATCGTTTTGCTGGCAAGTCTGCTCATCACGAACAGCTTCCTGTATGATTACTTTAACCGCTCGCAGGTCGACCGCCTCAAGGAAGAACTTTCCCTTGCGCGCACGGGCGTGGAGCAGGGGGGCGCAGCCTATTTTGAAAATTTCCGTTCGTCGGTCTTCCGCTTCACGCTGATTTCGTCCGAGGGCGAGGTAATCTATGACTCCGAGGCAAGCTCGGCAGAGATGGAAAATCACCTCGACCGTGAGGAGATCCGCGAAGCGATCGAGCAGGGCAGCGGAAGCAGCGCCCGTTATTCCTCGACGCTCACCGAGCGCACGTTTTATGAAGCGGTGCGGCTGGAAAACGGCAGCGTGCTCCGCATTTCCGCCACGCAGATGACGATCGGGGCGCTGGTGCTCGGTATGTCCCCGGCGATCTGCCTGATCATCCTCGTTTCAGTCGCGGTATCGGTCGTTTTGTCGCAGAAAATGGCGAAAAGCATCGTCAAGCCGCTCGAAACGCTCGATCTGGACGACCCAGAGCGAAACGACACCTATGAGGAGCTGACGCCGGTGCTCACGCGTCTGAACCGTCAGCACCGCCAGATCACGCAGCAGATGCAGGAGCTGCGCCGCCGCGCGGAGGAATTCCGGCAGGTGACCTCATCCATGCAGGAGGGGTTGGTGCTGCTCGATAAGAACGGAGCGGTGCTCAGCATCAATGAGGCTGCGCAGACCCTGTTTCATGTGCAGGAGAATGCCACCGGCAGGGATTTCCTGACCGTCGACCGCAGCGAAGCCATGCGCAGCGGGGTGGAAGCGGCGCTTTCCGGAAAACACAGTGAATTTCGTCAGCAGCGCGGCGGCGGCGAATACCAGTTCCTCATCTCGCCGACGCAGACCGACGGAAAAACAAGCGGCGTCGTCCTGCTGTGCATCGACGTGACGGAGACGGCGTTTGCCGAGCGCAACCGCCGCGAATTCACCGCCAACGTTTCCCACGAGCTGAAAACACCCCTGCAAGCGATCATCGGCAGCGCGGAGCTGCTGGAAAACGGGCTGGTCAAACCCGAGGATACGCCCCGCTTCGTCGACAACATCAAGACCGAGGCGGCGCGCCTCGTCGCGCTCATCAATGACATCATCCGCCTGTCTCAGCTTGACGAACAGGCAGAACTTCCGAAAGAGACGGTCGAACTGACGTCGGTCGCTTCGGAGGCGGTGCGGGCGCTGGACGCGGCGGCGCAGGAGCGAAAGGTGCGCCTGCGGCTCGACGGCGAGCCCTGCACGGTGCTCGGCGTGCGGCGGTATCTGTATGAGATCGTCTATAACCTCTGCGACAACGCCATCCGCTATAACCACGAGGGCGGCACGGTGGACGTGAGCGTGCGGTGCGAGGCAGGGCGGACGGTGCTCACCGTTTCCGACACGGGCATCGGCATCCCGCCGGAGCACCAGAACCGTATTTTTGAGCGGTTTTACCGCGTGGACAAGAGCCATTCCCGACAGACCGGCGGCACGGGGCTGGGACTTTCCATCGTCAAGCATGCCGTCGCCTGCAACGGTGGCACACTCCGTCTGGAAAGCACGCCTGACGTCGGCACAACGGTCACGGTGATTTTCTGAAATTTCGGAGGCGAGGCATATGTGGTTCGTTTTGGCACTGCTTTCGGCGGTCTTTGCTGCGCTGACTTCGATTTTGGCAAAGGTCGGCATCGAGGGCGTCAATTCGCATCTGGCAACGGCGATCCGCACAATGGTCGTGGTCGCAATGTCGTGGGGAATGGTCTTCCTGACGCATGCACAGAGCGGACTTTCCGCGATCGGTCGGAAAAGCTGGCTGTTTCTCATCCTCTCCGGGCTGGCAACGGGCGCGTCGTGGCTGTGCTATTACCGCGCCCTGCAACTCGGCAGCGCGTCGAAGGTCGTGCCGATCGACAAACTGAGCGTCGTTATCACGCTTGTGCTCGCATTCGTCTTTCTGCATGAGAAGTTCACGGCAAAGTCGCTGATTGGCTGCGCCCTGATCGGCGCGGGAACTTTGCTGATGGTACTGTGATAAATGTGCGCTGCGTTTTCTGGTAAAGACATCGGCTTAGCACCGCACTTACAGCTCCCTCCGATGAGGATACCGGCTTTTGCGAAGCAAAAGACCGAGGGAGAAAAACTATGACGTCAAACGAAGCATGTTTTTTGAGGGAAAATCATTCTCTTCCTCCGTTAAAGATCTTCGATCTTTGCCACCTCCCTCGTCAGAGGGAGGTTTTTACTGCGTGCACATCGATATATTGATTTGATTCCCGGTTCGGTGTAACGGTTGACTTGTGTCGGGAACATTTTTTGCAAAAAACTGTGAATATTTTGTAACAGTGCTTGCAAATTTCAAAAAATGCGCTATAATGGTTTTAGCACTCGAAGTCAAAGAGTGCCAAAACGGACAAAGGATGCGAACGAACATGGCGAAAAAGCAATTTAAAGCGGAATCCAAGCGTTTGCTGGATTTGATGATCAATTCGATCTATACACACAAGGAGATCTTCCTGCGCGAGCTGATCTCCAATGCCTCCGACGCGATCGACAAGCTGGCATATCTCGCTCTGACGGACGACGCTGTCGGCTTGAGCCGCAGCGATTTTGAAATTCGGCTGACCGCCGACAAGGACGCAGGGACGCTGACCGTTTCGGACAACGGCATCGGCATGAGCCGCGAGGAGATGGAGGAAAATCTCGGCACGATCGCGCACAGCGGCTCGCTGCGCTTCAAGACGGAGATGGAGAAGCGCGACGACATCGACATCATCGGTCAGTTCGGCGTCGGCTTCTATTCTGCGTTCATGGTCGCCGAAAAGGTGACGGTCATTTCCAAGAAGTACGGCTCGGATGAGGCGTGGCAGTGGGAATCCGCCGGCGCGGATGGCTATACCGTCACGCCCTGCGAAAAGGATGCCGCCGGCACGGAGATCATCATGACCCTCAAGGCAGATACCGACGAGGAAAAATACTCCGACTATTTGCAGGAATACCGTCTGCGTTCGCTTGTGCGGAAGTATTCCGACTATATCCGCTATCCCGTCAAGATGGAAGTCGAGACGAGCCGCCCGACCGAGGAAACCAAGGACGATGAAGAACCGAAGTATGAGACCGTCCGCGAGGTGCAGACGCTCAACTCGATGGTGCCCCTCTGGCAGAAAAACAAAAAGGATGTCACGCAGGAGGAATATCGGAATTTCTACCGTGAAAAGTTCTTTGACTATGAAGCGCCCGCCGGAACCATTCATCTGAGCGTCGAGGGTGCGGTGACTTACAAGGCGCTGCTGTTCATCCCGTCGAAAGCGCCGTATGACTTCTATACCAAGGATTTCAAGCACGGCTTGCAGCTCTATTCCTCCGGCGTCATGATTATGGATAACTGCGCAGACCTGTTGCCCGAGCATTTCCGCTTCGTGCGCGGCGTGGTCGACACACAGGATCTCAGCCTGAACATCAGCCGTGAAATGCTTCAGCACACCCGCGAGCTGAAGGTCATCGCCTCGAACCTCGAAAAGAAGATTAAGGCGGAGCTGCTGCGGCTGCTCGAAAACGAACGCGAGACGTATGAAAAGTTCTACGCCGCCTTTGGCAGACAGCTCAAATACGGTCTGGTGTCCGATTACGGCATGCACAAGGAGCTGCTTCGGGAGTTGGTCGAGTTCCGCTCCGACAAGGAGGGCAAGCTCGTCACGCTCAAGGAATACTGCGCCGCCATGCCCGATGCGCAGAAGCATATCTATTTCGTCACCGGCGCGAACGCCGAACAGCTTTCCAAGCTCCCGCAGACGAAAATGCTCCGCGACCGCGGCTTTGACGTGCTGCTTTTGACCGAGCAGGTCGACGAATTCATCCCGCAGACCCTGAACAAATTCGAGGAGCACGAGTTCCGCAACATCCTGACGGACGATTTGGAGCTGGCGACCGAGGAGGAGAAAAAAGCCGCCGAGGAAAAGGCGGAGGAATTCAAGTCCTGCCTCGACTTCCTCAAGGAGACGCTGGGCGAGCGCATCGCCGACGTCCGTGTGTCCGCCGACCTCGGAACGCATCCGGTGACGATGGTGCCCGACGGCGGCATGAGCTTCGAAATGGAGAAATATTTCCGCACGCTCGACCCGAATTCGGATTATCACTGTGGGCGCATTCTGGAGGTCAACGCAGAGCATTCGGCGCTCACTGCGCTGCGCGCGCATATGGCAAGTGACCCCGAAACGGCAAAAAAATATGCCGAGCTGCTGTATCAGCAGGGGCTTTTGATGGCGGGTCTGCCGCTGGAAGACCCGACGGCGTATACCGATCTCGTCTGTGAACTGATGAAATAACGATAACAACGAGCCGCCGCACCAAATTGGTGCGGCGGCTTCAGCGTGTCAAAAAAGTCCTTTGGACATCTTGACACGCTGAAGCAAAATTGCAAAACAGATTTTGGAGTGAATAATTTTGCAATTTTGCCGCCTGCGGGCGGGTTATTGAACGTGAAAGGACACCCTGA
>CAYRMX010000088.1:0-5009 GCA_964425295.1 uncultured Oscillospiraceae bacterium
TGGACCCGGTCTCGATAACCTCGCCGCACGCGCATCTGATCGTCGTCTGTTCGTACTTCGGATGGATTCCTTCCTTCATTGCATTCACCTCTTTCTCGTTTCATAAAAGGGCAAGTTGCCCCCCTGTATTTTTTCATGCCCCGTTATCTTAGCACACTTCTCCTTAAAATGCAAGTGTTTTTTTCATTTTTTCTCGGAATCCGCGCCGAGCGCCTCGGCATTGAGTCTGCCGCCGAATGCAGTGAGCAGCGGCTCTGCAAAAATCAGGTAGAGCGCCGTCAAAACCAGACTGCTTCCCACGCACAAGACGATGGAATTGCCCATGCTGCGTCAGGCGTTTTTCCGTTCGCCGAGGGCGATGCTGACAAAGGCGCAGCAGCCGGAGCCGGGCTACAGCCGCGAGCGGGCGCTGAAGATCAATCACGAGGAGATCGAGCGCTACAAATTCGGACTTGCGCAGACCGGGACGCGGCATCAGAGCACCGATACCGCCGAGCAGGAGGACGGCTCGGTCATCATCCGCGTGAGAAAGCAGTATAACGACCGCTCCGACGTCACCGAACATTTCGTATAATTCGTATATTTCGGGAAGCCTCATATAATGTAAGTGCGTCGAGGACACCGTCCTCGACGTCTCATTGTATGCACCATCGTATAACGCTCTGTAGGGCGGGGGGCTTGCCCCCGTCGCTTGTATCGATGACGAAAATGCTTACATGCGGGACGATGTTGGCATCGTCCCCTACTAATGTACGATTGTACGATCGTATCATATATTGCAGGGGGGGCAGCGGGCGATCCGGCAAGGTCAATCCTCCGTGCGGCGGAATATACGGGCGCGGGCTTCGGCATTCGGTGCGCCGGGGGCATCTGCGCGAAACAGCTCAAACAGGTCTGCGGCGCGGCGCTCCAGCGCAGCATAGGCACGGTCGGGCGGCGTTGCTCCGGCGTTGACAAGGGCGACACTCCCCTCTTTCTTTGCGCGGCGCAGCACTGCCTGTCCCCGCGCATTTGCTGCCAGCACACGGACATAGGGCGCGGGCGCGGAGAGGATTTCCTCGCCGATTCCGAGAAACGCACACAGAAGCAGGCGCATCAGACGCGTGCGCGGATAGCGCTTGGATTTCGATGCGGCGAGGATGTCTTCCAGCGTCCGCTCCGTGCGGCACGCGCGCAGCACCTTGCACCACAGCCCCTCGCCGCCATACGGAAGCGCGGAAAATTCCTCATCCGTCATGGAGCGCAGCCGCGCAAGCCACGCCCGTTCCCCTGCGGTAACGGTGTAGCGCGGCGCTTGTGCAAATACCACCAGTGCCGCCTCCGGAACAAAGCGTGTCCAGTTCTCCCGCCCGCGCAGGACGGAAGCGGAGGGGTTTTCCGGGTCGTCGCTCAGATGATAGCTCCCCCCGCGGTGCAACATGAACGGCGCAATGGTGGAATCTCGGCGCAACAGCGCCTTGCAGTATTCCACCGCCAGAATGTTGTTCGGCTCGCGAAGCAGCGCCGCATCGACGCCCAACGCCTCGAGCGCCCGCTGCCGTGCGGCGGGAAAGCTCCGCCCCGTAGCAAGCTCCGCTTTCAGCGTAGCGGAAAAATGTTCGTCGAGAAGCGCTTTAGCAGTTGACATAATTTTATTATGGTCAACTTCTTCGCACCCGAACGCCAATTCCTCCACGCAGCCCATCCGCGAAAAGATGTCCATACCGCCGTCGGCAAAGCCCTCGGCGGAGCGCAGCGCATAGGTCAGTGGCAATTCAAGCACGAGATCCGCGCCGCATTCGAGCGCGGCACGCGCCCGCGTCCATTTGTCCAGCAGCGCCGGTTCGCCCCGCTGCACAAAATTCCCGCTCATGAGGCAAATCGCCGTTCCGCGCTCCCGCATTTGCGTCAGTTGCCGAAAATGACCGTTGTGAAACGGGTTATATTCGCAGATCACACCGATGTTTTTCACAAAATTTCCCTCATTTCTAAAAAAGCTCTTGTCATGCGGGCAAAACTATTATAAAATAGACGAGTATGCTATAATACTACCACGAAAGCGAAAAAAAGGAAATAAAAAATTACAGGAGTTGACACGATCATGAACATTCTGGTTATCAACGCCGGCAGTTCTTCGCTGAAGTATCAGCTTATGAACCCGGAAAGCGGCGAGGTTTTTGCAAAGGGTCTGTGCGAACGCATTTCTCTCGACGGTCGCCTGACACACAAGGTCCCCGCGAAGGACATCAAGGTGGAGCGCGAGATCCCCATGCCCACGCATTCCGAGGCGATTGCCGCCGTTCTTGAAATTCTGACGGACGCCGAATACGGCGTGGTGAAGTCCCTCGACGAGATCGACGCAGTCGGTCACCGTGTCCTGCACGGCGGCGACAAGTTCGTCGAATCTTGCATCATCGACGAAGCCTGCAAGCAGGCCATCCGCGACTGCATCCCCCTCGGCCCGCTCCATAACCCGGCAAACCTCAAGGGCATCGAAGCCTGCGAGAAGGTCATGCCCGGCAAACCGCAGGTCGCCGTGTTCGACACCGCGTTCCATCAGACCATGCCCCCGAAGGCTTACCGCTATGCCATCCCCACCGAGTATTATGAGAACGACCATCTGCGCCGCTACGGCTTCCACGGCACGTCTCACCGCTATGTTTCCAAGCGCGCCATCGAGCTGATGGGCACGAAGGACGCGAAGATCATCGTCTGCCACCTCGGCAACGGTTCTTCCCTCTCCGCCGTCGCCGACGGCAAGTGCATCGACACCTCGATGGGTCTGTCCCCGCTCGCCGGTGTTCCTATGGGCACGCGTTCCGGTGACATCGACGCCTGCGTCGCCCAGTTCATCATGAACAAGTACAACATGAGCGCTGACGACTGCCTGACCATGCTCAACAAGAAGTCCGGCGTTCTGGCGCTGTCGAACGGCGTTTCCTCCGACTTCCGTGACCTCGAAGCAGGCGCAAACAAGGGCGACGAAGCCTGCCAGCTCGCGCTCGACAAGTTCTGCTACGAAGTCCGCAAGTACATCGGCGCGTATGCCGCCGCCCTCGGCGGGCTGGACTGCCTCGTCTTCACTGCCGGCGTCGGCGAAAACGGCTCGACCAACCGCGCCGCCATCTGCGAGGGTCTGGAATTCCTCGGCGTCAAGCTCGACCCGGAGAAGAACAAGGTGCGCGGCGAAGAGGCCGTCATCTCCACCGACGATTCCAAGGTCAAGGTCTGGGTCATCCCCACGAACGAGGAGCTCATGATTGCGCAGGACACCGCCGACCTCTGCAAGTAACACACAGTTTGCCCCGCCCACGACGGGCGGGGCGATTTTTCAAAAAGGAGAAGAATGATGAACGTTTCCGAACGTTTTTTGCGCTATGTCGCTTTTGACACCAAGTCCGATGAAGCCTCCGAAACCTGCCCCTCGACCGAAAAGCAGAAGCTTCTCGGCGCGGCGCTGGTTGAAGAAATGCAGCACATGGGCATTTCCGACGCCCGCATGGACGAAAACGGCTACGTCTACGGCTCGGTCGCGGGCGCGGCGCAGACCGCTTTGAACTCGAACACTTCGGTGCGGATTACGCCTACACCGTCGACGGCGGCACACTGGGCGAGCTGGAATACGAAAATTTCAATGCGGCTTCCGCCGTCGTCACCGTCCACGGACGCAACGTCCATCCCGGTTCGGCGAAGAACATCATGGTCAATTCGCAGACGATCGCAATGGAATTCCACGCCATGCTTCCCGTCCACGAGCGCCCTGAGAGCACCGAGGGCTATGAGGGCTTCTCGCATCTGTGCGAAATGCGCGGCGAGGTGGAGCTGTCCACCCTCGAATACATCATCCGCGACCACGACCGCGAAAAATTCGAGGCAAAAAAGGCATTGTTTGAGCAAATTGCCGCTTTCCTGAATGCAAAATACGGCAGCGGCACGGTCGAGCTGTGTCTGCGCGACAGCTATTATAATATGAAAGAGAAGATTGAGCCGGTGCTGCACATCGTCGAGGCGGCGAAACAGGCGATGCTTGAAGTCGGCGTCACGCCCTCGATTGTCCCCGTGCGCGGCGGCACAGACGGCGCACGCCTGTCCTATGACGGGCTGCCCTGTCCGAACCTCTTCACCGGCGGTGAAAACTACCACGGTCGGTTTGAATATATCCCCGTCGAGGATATGGAAGCCGCCGTCCGCACCCTCAAGCGCATCCTCACCAACGCCGCCGTTTGAGCAAATACGGGCAATTCGCGCAGGGCAACCTGCAACCAGTCAAGCCGATTGTAATAACAAAAACGTGCATCCTCATAGCGGGGATGCACGTTTTGTTTTTTAGTTTTCGTCGGCGTGGATGCCGTGGGCGGCGAACTGTTCGAGCAGAGCGTCCATGTCGTTCGGGCAGGACATCGGCTCGCCACACGCCTTGATCGCGTTGGCGACATCCTTGAGTCCGTTGCCGGTGACGACGGAGACGATCGTTGCATTCTTGGACAGTTTGCCCTGTTCACAAAGTTTTTTGATGCCCGCCGTGCCGGTGACGCCCGCCGGCTCGCCGAAGACGCCGCAGGTGCGTCCGAGCAGCTTCTGTGCTGCCATGATCTCCTCGTCGGAAACATTGACGACGATGCCGTCTGATTCACGGATCGCCATGAGCGCCTTATCCGCGTTGCGCGGGACGCCGACGGCGATGGAGTCGGCAAGGGTGTTTTCCTCCATCGGCTGCCACGGCTCATTGGTCGCGATGGCGCGGTTGATGGGATGGCAGCCCTCTGCCTGCGCGGAGATCAGGCGCGGGAGCTTGTCGATGAAGCCGATGGCGTAAAGGTCCTTCAGCCCTTTCCACAGACCGGCGATGGTGCAGCCGTCGCCGACGGAGATGGCGATATAATCCGGCACGTTCCAGCCGAGCTGCTCCATGATCTCCAGTCCGACGGTCTTTTTTCCCTCGGAGAGGTAGGGATTGATGGCGGCGTTGCGGTTATACCAGCCCCATTTGTCGATCGCTTTCTTGGAAAGCTCAAAGGTTTCTTCATAGT
>CAYRMX010000088.1:5019-6512 GCA_964425295.1 uncultured Oscillospiraceae bacterium
AGGTCATCAGCTGCGCGACCTTGCCCTTGGGAGCACGAGAGGGCACGAAAATATAGGTCTTCAAGCCGGCTGCGGCGGCGTTTCCCGCCAGAGAGGACGCGGCATTGCCGGTTGAAGAACAGGCGATGACCTTTGCGCCCGCTTCCTGCGCCTTGGCGACCGCCATCGCAGAGGCGCGGTCTTTCAGCGACGCGGTGGGGTTTTGCCCGTCGTCCTTGACCCAGAGCTTCGCGATGCCAAGCTCCTGCGCCAGCCGATCGGCTTCATACAGCGGCGACCAGCCGACGCGCAGCGGCGTGTTGGGCGTACTTTCCTCAACGGGAAGCAGCTCGCGGTAGCGCCACATGGAGCGCTCGTCGCGGGCAGCGAGCGTTTCCTTGGTCAGGACGGTCTTGATGTAGTCATAATCATAGATGATATCGAGGATGCCGCCGCATTCGCAGGTGGTCAGGTTCGGCGTTGCCGCATATTCCCGACCGCATTTGACGCAGCGACCGCATTTCACATTTTTCATACGCAATTTTTCCTCCGTTGTTTCCGTTCGGATCTCAGTTTGATTCTTTGGAGCTTCGCACGTCTTCTTGCTTCGCGCCGTTCGAATCGGCGCTTATCGCGCGGATAGACCTGAAAATATATTTCCGGTCCGACCGCTGCGAGGAAATTATGCTTCTGACGGCGGTGCAGGAGGCAGGCAAGCAGAAACACGAGCACGCCGAAATACGCCAGAAGCACCGGGAAAAACCAGCCGCCGAGGTCGCCGGCATGGGCGACGATCAGGCACAGAAGCGTGAACAGCCCGAACGCCGCTGCGGCGATCAGGATGATCTGGGCATACGCCCACAGCGGCATGAGCGCATTGCGCCAATCCCACGAGTGTTCTTTTCGCTTCTTCAAATGCCATTCCTCCATGCCGCCCGGCGGTCAGTCCTCCGGTGGAAAAGCAAGGGGCGGGGTCTCCCCCACCCCTCGTGATGATTTTAGAGTGCCTTGAGCAGACCGACGGCGTCGTTGAACTCGTCGATAAGCTCGTCAAGCTCCTTCGCCTGCGCATGGACGGCGTCCCAAGTGCCCTTGGTGTCGTACCACTGGGCGTTGAGGTCGGCGACGTCCATCTGCTGCTGCTCGACCCAAGTGTAATACTTGAGGTTGTGGACACGCTTGCGCTCGGCATAGGTCAGCTCGAGCATGCTGTCGGTCTTCAGACCCAGCATATGCAGGGCGTGATCCTTCGCGGCTTCGACAACGGAGTATTCCCCGTGCTTCTCGTTCAGCTCCTCCACGCGGGACTTATACATCACGGCGGAGTCGGTCAGGACGGTAACGACGACGTCGTCCTCGGTCAGCTCGTAGTACTTCGCCATCTTGATACAGCAAAGGACGTTTGCGATGCCGGAAATGCCCATCCAAGTGAACTTTTCAAGCTGCTCATCGCTCATGCCGAGGCTTTCCTTGAGGTAGGTTCTGCCGTCTTCGGTGTTGAAGAGGCGGAGCAG
>CAYRMX010000089.1:0-6336 GCA_964425295.1 uncultured Oscillospiraceae bacterium
GCATAGAAAAAGACCGAAAACCTTTCGGTTTTCGGTCTTGGTCCGAGTGACTGGATTCGAACCAGCGGCCTCTTGAACCCCATTCAAGCGCGATACCAAACTTCGCTACACCCGGATATTCAATTCGCTCAGATATAGTAACACATCTGCGCGGGTTTTGCAAGTACTTTTTTTGCCTTTTCGAAAATATCTTGGAAAAGGCAAAATCGCTGGACTTCCGTCAGGAATATGCTATAATAACCAACGGGTTTTTATACTTGTTTGCCCTGCAAAAAAACGAAAGGAGCCGAACAATGTTGCAACTGTTGATTCAAAACGCCAAGGCGATCGTGACCGTCGACGATCACGACACCGTGCTGCGCGGCGCGGATCTGCTGGTCGAGGATGGGAAAATCAAGGCGGTCGGTCGAGCTCTGCGCGCAGCGGACGCGCGGGTCGTTGACGCCTCCGGCTGCTTTGTCTATCCCGGGCTGGTCAACACGCACCATCATCTTTATCAGACCTTTACCCGAAACCTGCCGCAGGTGCAGAAAATGGAGCTGTTTCCGTGGCTGGTCACGCTCTATGAGATCTGGCGCGGGCTGAACGAGGAGAGTATTTATTACAGCACGCTCACCGGCGCAGGCGAGCTGCTACGCTACGGCTGCACGACCTGCATGGATCACCACTATGTCTTCCCGAAGGTCGGCTCGGAGCATTTCATCGATCAGCAGTTCCGCGCCGCCGACGCGTTGGGCATTCGCTTCCACGCAACGCGCGGGAGCATGTCACGCGGCAAGAGCGACGGCGGTCTGCCTCCGGACGATCTGGTTCAAAGCGTGGACGTCATTCTGCGCGACTGTGAGCGACTGGTCAAAAAATACCACGACCCTGCGCCGTTTTCGCGGCATCAGGTGTCGCTTGCGCCGTGCTCGCCGTTCTCCGTCACGACGGAGCTGCTGAAAGAGGCGGCGGTGCTGGCGCGCGAGCTGGGCGTTCGACTGCACACGCACCTGTGCGAGACGAAGGATGAGGAAAACTTCTGTATCGAGGCGGTTGGTATGCGGCCGCTGGAATACATGGCGTCGTGCGGCTGGCTGGGCGCGGACGTCTGGTACGCGCACGGCATCCACTTCAACGACGAGGAGCTGAAGCTCCTTGCCGAGACGAAGACCGGTGTGGCGCATTGCCCCGTTTCGAATATGAAGCTGGCGTCCGGCGTCTGCCGTGTGCCGGATATGCTTCGGCTGGGCGTTCCCGTGGGGCTGGCGGTCGACGGCTCGGCTTCCAATGATTGCTCCAATCTGCTGGCGGAGATTCGGGCGGCATATCTCCTGCACCGTCTGCATTCGAGCAGCGACGCGCCTACGGGCTACGATCTGCTCAAAATGGCGACGCGCGGCAGCGCCGCACTGCTCGGACGCAGCGACATCGGGCAGCTCGCCGTCGGCAAGGCGGCGGACTTCTTCCTGCTGGACGTGCAGGCGCTCGACTTTGTCGGCGCGTGCGAAGACCCTGCCGACATGCTCGGCACGGTGGGCTATTCCCGCCCTGCGAAAGCGGTCTTCGTGGCGGGCGAACAGGTCGTCGAGGACGGACACCTGCTGCGCATCGACGAGGAGGAGACGACCCGCTGCGCGGCGCAATGCGTTTCCAAACTGCTCGCACGCTGAACGAACGATATTCACAGAAATGAAATAATGGGGATTCCGACGGACAACCGCCGGAATCCCCAATGTCGTTTTACTGGAAAAAAACGGCAAAATTCCATGGCGAAAAAGCACCGAATTTGTAGTCGAAATATGTAATCATAAAATGAATACAGACGAAACGGGTCACTTCGCTTACAATAGTATCAAGAGGTGATTGCGTCTATGAAATATTTTATTCCGCAGAAAATCGAAAAGGAAGTAATTTCCATTCGTTTGCAGACTGATCTGCTGCGAATCGTCGATGCAAAGTCTGCGGAAGCGGATATCAGCAGAAACGAGTTCATCAATCAGTGTATTCTTTTTGCGATAGCGCATTTGCAGGATGACAGCTTTTCGGAGAAGTGACCGTTCTTGCATGTGAAATGGAATATGGTCGGCGGGACGCGCAAAGCATGACAGCACTTTTTTAGTTTTGAAGTTTAGGGCCGTAAAACGTCAAAATCGAAAAAGGGAGGCAGACTATGGCAGAACCGGACATCATCGAGCACATTTGTCTTGAGCAGGGACGTGTCATTTTGGAGCTGCGCGACTATTCGCCTTGGCGCGAGGGCGAGATTGCAACACACTGGCAGGCACTTCAGGAACGACTGCGTTTTCGGCTACAACGCGTGGAATGCAAAAACGCGGGCATTCGCATGCTCTTTGCCGACCGTTTGCCGCTCGTGGTCGAAAAATACCTGAGCAAGATGAGCCGGTATTACAAAAAACGCGGATATGAGCTGACGTGGCGCTCCGCGCCGTGGGAAATGTACCATCTCGACGTTCGCTGAATACACAGCACCGCTCTCCGACGGAGGGCGGTGCTGCCTTGTATTGACATTTTTCGCGGGAAAACGAAATCAATTCGGAAAAAAGTTTAAATTCAGTTTAGGAAATTTTCCCGGTTTTGTGCTAGAATAGAATAAACAGTGACGGAAAGGGGAATGAACGTGTTTCACATTCTGGTGGTCGACGATCAGGAACACACGCGCATGCTGATCGAGGCGATCTTAAAAGCGGAGAATTACACGGTCTTTACCGCCGAAAACGGCGAGGACGCCCTGCGGGTCATGGATCATGAGCACATCGACCTTGTCGTGCTCGACATCATGATGCCGAAGATGGATGGCTATGAATTCACGCAGGTTCTGCGCGAATCAGACAACAATCTTCCGATTTTGATGGTTTCGGCGAAGCATCTGCCGGCGGACAAGCACAAGGGCTTCCTGGTCGGGACGGACGATTACATCACCAAGCCCATCGACGACGAGGAAATGCTGCTTCGCATCAAGGCGCTGCTGCGCCGCGCGCAGATCGTCAATGAGCAGAAAATCCGGATCGGCGATGCCGTGCTGGACTATAACTCCTTTTCGGTGAGCCGGAACGGGGAGACGCAGGTTCTGCCGCAAAAGGAATTCCTGCTGCTTTACAAGCTCCTTTCCTATCCCGGGCAGATCTTCACGCGCATTCAGCTCATGGACGAAATCTGGGGTGCGGAGAGCGAGACCGGCTGGGAGACGGTTACGGTACACGTCGGACGGCTGCGCAAGCGATTTGACGGTTGGAATGAATTTGAGATCGAGTCCGTCAGAGGGCTTGGCTATCGGGCGGTTAAAAAGGCATGAAGAAAAAAGAGAGAAAATATCGCATTGCGCTGCTTTTGCTCGTGTCGGCGATCGTGTTCTGCATTATTCTCGTCGCACTGCTTCTGGCGGCGGTCGTGACGAACATTTTCATGAGCGCCGAAATTCTGCTCGACGAAAACGGAAACCTCACGGCGCAGTCAATCGTCACGATGATGGCACTGGTCTGCCTGAGCATCGGCATCATCCTCACGACGCTCATCAGCCGCTATTTCCTCGCGCCCGTCAACCGCGTTATCAACCAGATGAATCGTCTGGCGGCGGGGGATTTCAAGGCGCGACTGCACTTCGGCAAGCCCATCGGACTGCACCCGACGTTCGTGGAGATCTCCGACAGCTTCAACACGATGGCGCAGGAACTGGAAAATACCGAGATGCTGCGTCTGGACTTCATCAACAATTTTTCCCACGAATTCAAAACGCCCATCGTTTCAATCGCGGGGTTTGCGAAGCTCCTGCGGCGGGGTGAGCTGACGGCAACGCAGCGGGACGAATATCTGCGCATTATCGAAGACGAATCGCTTCGCCTATCAACGATGGCGACGAACGTGCTGAACCTGACGAAGTGCGAAAACCAGACCATTTTGACGGACGTGACGGCGTTCAACCTTTCCGAGCAGATCCGCAGCAGCATCTTGTCGCTGGAGGGGAAGTGGACGAAAAAAGAGATCGAGTTCGACCTTGATTTTGCGGAGCTGTCCATCGAGGCGAACAAGGCGCTGCTCCAAAACGTCTGGATCAACCTGATCGACAACGCGGTCAAGTTCTCGCCGCCCAAGAGCCGTGTGCATGTCCGCGCGGCGCAGGAGGACGGGACGGTCTGCGTGACGGTCGCAAACCACGGCGCGGACATCTCTGTAGACCAGCAGCGCCGCATTTTCAACAAGTTCTATCAGGCGGATGAGTCGCATGCGTCCGAGGGCAACGGCATCGGTCTTGCGCTGGCAAAGGGCGTGGTCGACCTGCACGGAGGCACGATCGCCGTCCGCTCACAAGACGGCGTGACGGCGTTCACGGTGCGCCTGCCGCAGAAGCAGTCGTGACGCAGGAAGGGCGGCATGAACCTTTTTCTCAGACTGGCGTTTTCGTTTGTCATCGGCCTGTTTTTCGGCGTGTTTTTGCTCGACGTTGCCAACTCCGCGCAGTTTGCGGCAAAGCTCCGCCGCTATGCCAAGGAGAACGACATCAACGTGCGCTATGAGGCGATCAAGGCGGATATCCGCAGAAAATACGACGAAACGCGGAAAAACACCACTTTTTCCGCCCGCCCCGAACGGAATTTCCGCTGTCCGAGCATCTGAAAGCGGCGCTTGAGGAGCGCAGAAGCAAAAAGAAATAACGAAAATTTTTACCGAGACGTGTGGGGCGATTCTTCGGGAAAGTGCCCCGCACGTCTCAAATTGTTTCGTTTCAGTTTAGTTTTTGTTGCTATATTTTGTCGAATTTTGTAAAATGGGTATGTTTGCCGTCGTCCGTTTCGAACAAAAAGGGGCGTGAACCCTGCGAAACGTTCGGGTCATCACCGATTTCTACGCCAATCGGCACGGCTTGCATTCTGGCGGGCATGGCGTTGCTGATGGCGGCGCACCACAGAGAAAACTTTCGATGTCTGAAAGCGGGAACGGAATCCATATTCACCGTTCGGGGTCGTTAAAACCGCGCTTTCGGGCTTTAAGATGGAGGAACTTATGAAGACATACCGCGCCGGTATCGATATCGGCTCAACAACTGTCAAGCTGGTCGTGCTCGACTGCGAGGATAGAATCCTTTTCGGAAAATACAAACGCCATCGGGCGCACACGCAGGAGACGCTTGCCGAGTTGTTGCGCGAGGCACGCGAAGCGGTCGGCGCATGCGATTTGACGCTGCGTATCACCGGCTCCGGCGCGATCAACCTCGGCAAAGCACTGGAAATCGAATTCGTGCAGGAGGTCGTGGCGGTCGCGGCGGCGCTTAAGCACACCGCGCCGCAGACGGATGTTGCCATCGAGTTGGGCGGCGAGGACGCGAAGATCATCTATTTCGGCGGCAGCGTCGAGGAGCGGATGAACGGCGTCTGCGCAGGCGGCACGGGCGCGTTCATTGACCAGATGGCGGCACTGCTGCAAACCGACGCCGAGGGGCTCAACTGCGCCGCCGCGCAAAGTGAGCGGGTCTATCCCATTGCGGCGCGCTGTGGCGTCTTTGCCAAGACGGACATCCAGCCGCTCATCAATGAGGGCGCGACCGTGCCCGACCTTGCGGCGTCGATTTTTCAGGCGGTCGTCAATCAGACGATCTCCGGTCTTGCCTGCGGGAAACCCATTCGCGGCTGCGTCGCCTTTCTCGGAGGGCCGTTGCACTTTTTGCCGGAGCTGAAACGGGCGTTCATCCGCACGCTGAAGCTCACGCCGGAGAACATCGTCGACCCGGAGAATTCGCACCTTTTTGCCGCGATGGGGGCGGCGCTGTCCGCTCTTGGCGAAGCGGTCGGGATCGATGCGCTGATCGCGCGGCTGGAAACGGGCGTGAAGCAGACCTTTGAAATGCCGCGCTTGCCGAAGCTTTTTGAAAATCAGACGGAATATGACGATTTTTGTGTCCGTCATGCGCGCAGCAACGTGAAAAAATCGACGATTTCCGAATATTCCGGAAATTGCTTCCTCGGCATCGACGCCGGTTCGACGACGACCAAAATGGCGCTCATCGGCGAGAACGGTGAGCTGCTGTATTCGTTCTATGCAAGCAACAGCGGCAATCCCATCGAGACGGCGAAGCGCGCAGTTCGTGAGCTGCAAGCGTGTCTCCCGTCGGGGGCAAAGATTGCCCGCTCGTGCTCCACGGGCTACGGCGAGGCGCTTTTGAAAGCGGCGTTCTCCCTCGACGAGGGTGAGGTCGAAACGGTCGCCCACTGCACCGCCGCGTCGTTTTTTGACCCGCAGGTCGACTGCGTGCTGGACATCGGCGGGCAGGACATGAAGTGCATCCGCCTGAAAGACGGCGTGATCGACAACATCATGCTCAACGAGGCGTGCTCCTCCGGC
>CAYRMX010000090.1:0-6127 GCA_964425295.1 uncultured Oscillospiraceae bacterium
CTGGAGCGACGCCCTGAAGCGAGCCGGCACGACACTCCCGCCCGATGACGGCAATTGTGAGGACTGTGCAGCCATTCTCTATTCCGGCGGCACGACCGGCACGACCAAGGGCATCTGCCTTTCGAGCCTGAACTTCAACGCCCTCGCCCTGCAAACGATCGCTGCCAGCGGATATCCGACCCTGCGCGGGCTGTCCATGCTTTCGGTCATGCCGATCTTCCACGGCTTCGGGCTGGGCATCGGCATCCATACGGCGCTCGTCGGTGGTGCGCGGTGCATTCTCGTGCCGAATTTCAACATCAAAACCTATGCAAATCTGCTGAAAACGAAGCATCCGAACTTCATTCCCGGCGTGCCGACCCTCTTTGAAGCGCTTCTTCGGACGGACAATCTCGATGACCTTGACATGTCGTTCCTGATGGGCGTGTTCTCCGGCGGAGACTCGCTCTCCGTTGAACTGAAGCACAAGGTCGACGCGTTCCTGAAAACGCACGGCGCAACCCTGCAAATCCGTGAGGGCTACGGCACAACCGAATGCGTCACGGCAAGCTGCCTGACCCCGAAGGATTATGCCCGCGACGGCTCGATTGGCATTCCGTTCCCCGATACCTATTATAAAATTGTCAAGGTCGGCACGACCGAGGAGGTGGAATCCGACTGCGAGGGCGAAATCTGCGTTTCCGGCCCGACGGTCATGCTCGGCTACCTCGACAACCCCGAGGAGACAGCGCAGACGCTCCGTCGCCACGCAGACGGCAAGCTCTGGCTGCACACCGGTGACCTCGGCACGATGGACGCCGACGGCTTCGTCTATTTCCGCCAGCGCATTAAGCGCATGATCATCACCTCGGGCTACAACGTCTACCCCGGTCAGCTTGAAAACATCATCGACGGGCACGAAAAGGTCCTGCTCTCGTGCGTCATCGGTGTGAAAGACCCTTACAAAATGCAGCGCATCAAGGCATTTGTCGTCCTCAAGCCGGACGTCGAACCGTCCGAGGCGGTCAGGCAGGAGCTGCTTGCCTACTGCCGCGAGCGCATTGCAAAATATGCCATGCCCTATGAGATCGAGTTCCGCGAGGAGCTTCCGAAGACGCTCGTCGGAAAGGTCGCATATCGCGTTCTTGAAGAAGAGGCGGCGCAATGAAAAAGGAACGCATTTGGGAATTGGACGCCCTGCGGGGCGTCTGCATTCTCGCAATGATCGTCATTCACCTGTTTTTTGACCTATCGGAATTCGGCGGGATGGAATTTTCACTGCCGTCGTGGTTCATTTTCCTGCGCACCTACGGACACGTTCTGTTCGTCCTGATCTCCGGCATCTGCGTGACGCTGGCATCGCGGAGCTTTCAGCGCGGCGTGACCGTCTTCGGCGCGGGACTACTCGTTACCTACGTCACGATGTTCATGGATCAGATTCTCGGCATGGGCAATCTTCGCATCTGGTTCGGCATTCTCCACATGCTCGGCATCTGCATGATGGTCTATCCTCTGTTCAAGAAGCTTCCGTTCTGGGCGCTGGCGCTGCTCGGCGCTGTGTTCGTTGCGCTCGGCTTTTGGATGGAGGGCGTGCGCGTTTCGGTCGATTTTCTGTTCCCACTGGGTCTGCGTTCGGGCAATGTTTACACGGGAAGCGATTATTTCCCCGTATTCCCGGGGCTGGGCTGGTTTTTGCTCGGCGCGGCGATCGGAAAGACCGCTTACCGCAAAAAGGAGTCACTGCTCCCCCGCGTCAATGCCGACGCTGCACCGCTGCGCTTCTTCCGTTTCTGCGGGCGTAATTCGCTGGTGCTCTATCTCCTGCATCAGCCGATTTTGACGATCTCTGTGCTGCTGATTTTCGGCTGATGGGCAGATTGCCGAACACGCGATTGAATTTTTCGTCTGTTTTGTATAAATTTCCGTATTGACTTTTCCTTTTTAAAGCGATATAGTATGGGCAAGAAATTTTTCAAGCACCGAAAGGAGGTCGCGATCATGTTCAAGCGTTATTTCGCCAATACGATGATGTCCGCGTCCTCTGCTGACGCGTGCTTCGCCATGTCTTTCTGCCTGATTATGATGGGTACCGCTCCGGTATCCATCATTTTTTCTATTATTGGAATGATTGGGCTTCTTCTTAGCATTCTTGTAATTATTCTGATTATGAGCGAAAACAGTCGAAAGCGCACGGCGGTAGTGAACGCATAAAGCGTATACTTAACCGACCCCGTCCTTTCGACGGCGGTCGGTTTTTTGTATAAGTCCATTTTAGCAACCGGATTCTGAAAGGAGAAAATGAAAATGAAAAAGGTAGTCGTATTCGTACTCATGGTAGCGATGGTAGTAACCATGTTCGCAGGCTGCGGCAGCAAGAACACATTCGACGGCGAGACCGTCAAGATCGGCTTTATCGGCCCGTTGACCGGCGACGCCGCCATGTACGGCAACGCTGTTAAAAACGCCATCGAACTTGCCGTCAGCGAAATCAACGCCAAGGGCGGCCTGCAATTCGAAGCCAGCTATAAAGACGACGTAAACGACGCGGAAAAGTCCGTCAACGCCTATAACGATCTCGTCGACTGGGGCATGCAGGTGCTTGTCGGCACGGTCACCACGACCCCCTGCGTCGCGGTTGCCAGCGAGCTTTATAAGGATCGCATCTTCGGTCTGACCCCCTCCGCCTCCTCCACCGACGTCACCGACGGCAAGGACAACATGTTCCAGCTCTGCTTCACCGACCCCAACCAGGGCATGGGCGCCGCCCGCTACATCGGCGAGCATATGCCCGAAAAGAAAATCGCCATCATCTATGACAACAGCAGCGCTTACTCCACCGGCGTTTATCAGACCTTCACCGCCGAGGCGCAAAAGTACAACCTGGACATCGTCTCCGTGAAGACCTGCAACGGCGACACGGTCGACTACTCCGTCCAGCTCGACGACGCACAGAACAACGGCGCCGACCTCGTTTTCCTCCCGCTGTACTACACCCCCGCATCCAAAGTCCTCATTCAGGCAAACAACGACGGCTACACCCCCACCTTCTTCGGTGTTGACGGCATGGACGGCATTCTGACCCTCAAGGGCTTTGACACCTCCCTCGCAGAGGGCGTCATGCTCCTGACCCCGTTCGCAGCCGACGCAACCGACGACGCCACCGTGCATTTTGTCACCGCTTATGAGACCGCTTACGGTGAGATTCCGAACCAGTTCGCCGCCGACGCATATGACTGCGTCTACGCCATCTATCAGGCGTTCCAGAACGCGAACGTTGAAAAGGGCGCAACCACCGAGGAGATCTGCGACGCAATGATCGCGCAGTTCACCACGATGTCCTTCACCGGTCTGACCGGCTCGGACATGACCTGGAACGAAAACGGTCAGGTCGCAAAAGCGCCCGCAGCGGTCGTCATCGAAAACGGTGTCTACGTCTCTGCGGAAAAATAACCCGATTCCCGCCACGGTCGGCTCCTCGTGCGGCGTTCGCGCCGCGCGGGGATTTCCCGTGTTCCCCATCTAAACTGAAATGGGAGGTATCCCCCATGTATTTTATTTCGAAAATCATCGACGGCGTCAGTCTGGGCAGTATTTACGCCATCATTGCCCTTGGCTACACGATGGTCTACGGCATTGCGAAAATGCTGAACTTCGCGCATGGCGATGTCATTATGATCGGCGGCTACATCTGCTTTGTCGGCATGCATCAGGCGGGTCTGACCCCGATCGTCGCGCTGGCAATGGCGATGGTGGTGTGTACGATTCTCGGCATTCTCATTGAGCGGCTGGCGTATAAGCCGCTGCGCGCGGCGTCTTCCCTTTCCGTGCTTATCACCGCCATCGGCGTGAGCTATCTGCTGCAAAACATCGCCCAGCTCATCTGGACGTCCAGCTCCAAGGCGTTCACGATCGATTTCAGCTTCGCAAACGTCTCCCTGTTCGGCGGCGAGCTGCGCATTGAGGGCGTTGCGGTCTGCGCAATCATCGCCTGCATCCTCATCATGGTCATGCTCATGCTCTTTGTCGACCGCACAAAGACCGGCAGAGCCATGCGCGCCGTCGCCGAGGACAAGAACGCTGCAGAGCTGATGGGTATCAGCGTCAACCGCACGATTTCCGTCACCTTTGCCATCGGCTCGGCGCTGGCGGCGGTCGCAGGTCTGCTCTTCTGCGCCAAGACCTCCTCGCTCTCTCCCACCGTCGGCTCGCTTCCCGGCATTAAGGCGTTCACCGCAGCCGTCTTCGGCGGCATCGGGTCGATTCCCGGCGCGCTGCTCGGCGGCGTTCTGCTCGGCGTGATCGAAATTTTCAGCGCCGAATACATCAGCGACCAGCTTCAAAATGCGATCGTCTTTGCCGTTCTGATCGTGATTCTGCTTGTCAAGCCCAACGGTCTGCTCGGCAAAAAGGTCACGGAGAAAGTGTGAGGTGGCGGCATGAAGCTTATGAAATCAAAAACGACGCGAAAAAATCTCATCACGCTCGGTGTCGTCGCCGTGCTCTATATTGTTCTTCTTTTCCTCGACGGTAACCGCATGCTCTCGCGCTCCATGAGCGGTCAGCTCGTTCCCATCAGTGCTTACATCGTCATGGCGCTTTCCCTGAACCTGACGGTCGGCATTCTCGGCGAGCTGAGCCTCGGTCACGCGGGCTTCATGAGCGTCGGCGCGTTCTCCGGCGTCGTCGCTGCGGCAGCACTTGAACCGTACATTTCCAGCCCCGTACTTTTGATGATCGCCGCGCTGCTGATCGGCGGTCTGCTCGCCGGTATCGTCGGTTTCCTGATCGGCATTCCCGTCCTGCGGCTGCATGGTGACTATCTTGCCATCGTCACGCTCGCATTCGGCGAGATCATCCGCAACATTTTCAACTGTCTATATGTTGAGGTGACGGACGGCGGCCTGCGCTTCTCCCTGTTCGGAGAGGACACGAGCACCGGCAACTTCGTCATCGCCGGCGCGCAGGGCGCGAACATCACCAATCAAATTTCCACCCTTGGGTTCGGCTTCGCGCTCGTTATGTTTACGCTCATCATCATCATGAACGTCGTCCACAGTAAAGAGGGACGCGCGATCAAAGCCATCCGCGACAACGCTATTGCAGCAGAGTCCGTCGGACTGAACATCACGAGCTACAAGATGAAGGCGTTCGTCATTTCCTCCGTCCTCGCCGGCATGGCGGGCGTGCTCTTTGCTCTGAATTACACCAAGATTGAAGCCCGCCAGTTCGACTTCAACAAGTCGATCAGCGTTCTGGTCATGGTCGTCCTCGGCGGCATGGGCAATCTGCGCGGCTGCGTCATCTCCGCAGCGCTGCTGAAACTGCTCGAGGTCTTCCTCCTCGACTTCGGCGACATCTGGATGCTCATTTACGCCATTGTCCTGATTGGCATGATGCTGCTCAACTCCAATGCCCGCTTCAAGCAGTTCAAGCAGTCTGTCACGAAAAAGACCCGCTCCATCTTCCGCAGAAAGGAGGCGCCGACAAAATGACACAGCAGAGAACTCCGACCAAAATGGTCCCGATGCCGACCGACGTCATCATCCCGGAGCGCGACCTGAATCGCCGCCCCGTCCTCGACATCCGCAACCTCGGCATTGATTTCGGCGGTCTGACCGCCGTCGACAGCTTCACGCTCACCATCGGCGCAACCGAAATCGCCGGTCTGATCGGCCCGAACGGTGCAGGCAAGACCACGATTTTCAACCTCCTGACGAATGTCTACCAGCCCTCGCGCGGCTCGATTCTGCTGCGCGGCATTGACACCAAAGGCATGACCACGGCGCAGGTCAACAAGCTCGGCATTGCCCGCACGTTCCAGAACATCCGTCTCTTCGGCGGCATGAGCGTGATCGACAACGTCAAGGTCGGCATGCACAACGGCATCCGCAGCTCGTTCTTTTCGTCCCTGTTCCACACGCCGTTTTATTACCGCGCGGAGCGCATTGCGACCGAGCGCTGCATGGAGCTGCTTGACTTCATGGGTATGGCGGACATGGCAAAACTCCGCGCTGACGCCCTCCCCTACGGCGCGCAGCGACGTCTGGAGATTGTCCGCGCTCTTGCGACGAACCCCGCGATCATTCTCCTCGATGAGCCGGCGGCGGGCATGAACCCGTCCGAGACCGCCGAGCTGATGGATCAGATC
>CAYRMX010000091.1:0-1264 GCA_964425295.1 uncultured Oscillospiraceae bacterium
ACCTTGGATTGCAGCTTTGCGGCGGCGTCCTTTTCCGCCTGCTTGCGCTGCTCGACGAGCTGACGCGCCATACGCTCATCGGCAACGGCGTTGAATTCGTCACCGGGGGCGGGCGTTTCGGCAAGACCGGTGATCTCCACCGGGACGGACGGGCCGGCAGACTGGATGGCTCTGCCCTTGTCGTCGGTCATGACGCGCACTCTGCCCACGGCAGTGCCGGCGATGATGAGGTCGCCCTTGTGGAGCGTGCCGTTCTGCACAAGCAACGTCGCGATCGGGCCGCGGTTCTTGTCGAGCCGCGCTTCGATGACCGTGCCCTTTGCGGCGCGGTTCGGGTTGGCTTTCAGCTCCTGCATTTCGGCAGTCAGGATGACCATTTCCAGCAGATTGTCGATGCCCATGCCGGTCTTCGCCGAGATCGGGCAGACGATCGTGTCGCCGCCCCACTCTTCGGGGATCAGCTCATATTCCGTGAGCTGCTGCATGATGCGGTCGGGGCTTGCGCCGTGCTTATCCATCTTGTTGACGGCGACGATGATCGGAATATTCGCCGCCTTTGCATGGTTGATCGCCTCGACGGTCTGCGGCATGATGCCGTCATCCGCCGCGACGACGAGAATGGCAACGTCGGTGCACATCGCGCCGCGCGCACGCATGGAGGTGAAAGCGGCGTGACCCGGCGTGTCGAGGAACGTGATGGGGCTGCCGTTGATCTCGACGGTGTAAGCGCCGATGTGCTGCGTGATGCCGCCCGCCTCGCCGGAGACGACGTTCGTCTTGCGCACGGCGTCGAGCAGGCTGGTCTTGCCGTGGTCGACGTGACCCATGACCACGACGACGGGGCTGCGGGAGACGAGATCGGACTCGGCGTCCACATGGTCGTCGATCAGGCGTTCTTCGATGGTGACGACGACTTCCTTTTCGACCTTGCAGCCCAGCTCGGTCGCGACGAACTCGGCGGTGTCGAAGTCGATGGTCTGGTTGATGGCTGCCATCACGCCGTTCTTGATGAGCACCTTGATGACCTCGGTGGCGGTCTTCTTCATGCGCGAGGCAAGCTCGCCGACGGTGATCTCGTCGGGGATCTTGACGGTCAGCGGCGTCTTCTTGATGATCTCCAGACGCAGGCGGCGCATCTTCTCCTGCTCCTCGCTGCGGCGCTTGCTGCCCATCGGAGCTTTCTTATCTTTGCCCTTATTTTTGTTTTTATTGCCGATCTTCTGCTTGCCGCCGGAATAATTCTGCACACGCTCGCTGACGAGGT
>CAYRMX010000091.1:1274-5905 GCA_964425295.1 uncultured Oscillospiraceae bacterium
GCATTGACCGTGACGGCTTTCGTGTCAACGACGCGGCGCTCTCGCTTGCGCTGTTCGGGCTGCGGCTTGGTTTCCTCCGCCTTGAGGGCGGATTCCTGCTTCGGCTGCTCCGTCTTCGGCTCCGCCTTTGGCGCTTCCTCCTTCTTCGGAGCGGGCGCAACGGCAAAGACCTGTGCGATTGACTCGATCTGGTTGTGCTGCGTGATATGGTCGAACACCGCGTTGAGCTGTTCGTCCGTCAACACCTGCGTGTTGCTCTTCGGCTTTTCAAAATACAGTCCGACGATCTCGGCGATTTCCTTGGCTGCCATGCCGAAATCGGTCGCGACTTCCTTCACTCGATACTTCACTAAACTCATAAAGCCACCTCCGTGTGTTACTTTTTCCCATGTCGGACGTTGTCGCGGTGCGCCTTTTCCTCCGCGCGGCGCTGTTCCACGCGGCGAACGCGCACATCCAGCTCCGCGAGCAGCGCGGCGTGCTTCTCCGGCTCGCCGAGCGTCTTGACCAGCGCCTGCGCCAGCCGGACGTCGGTGATCGCGCAGACCGCGCAGACCGAAGTGCCGAGGGCGTCGCCCAGTTCTTCCTTGCTGTAGCGCAGGGTCAGGAGCGGCTGCGCCGTTCCTGCGACGAAGCTTTTCGCCCGGCGCACGGTATGTCCGCCGGCGTCGGACGCCAGCAACACCAGCCGCGCACGGCTTGCCCGCGCCGCAGCACCCACCTGCTCCTCGCCGAGGACGATGTTGCCGCCCTTGCGCGCAATGGACAGCAGTCCAAGCGTCTTGTCACGTTCCATTGTTCCGCGCCTCCATTTCCTCCGTCAGGCGGTCATAGACCTCCTGCGGAATCTCCGCTTCAAAGGCGCGAGCGAGCGCCCGCGTCTTGATCGCGCGCTTCAGGCACTCCGGCGAAGCGCAGACATACGCTCCGCGACCGGACGCCTTGCCGCGCAGGTCGAGGGAAACCTCCCCCTCCGGGCTGCGCACCACGCGCAAAAGTTCCTTTTTCGGCTTCATTTCGCGACAGCCGAGGCATTGACGCATCGGTATTTTCTTCGGCATGGCAAAATTTCCCCTCCATACGGCTTCCGTTGCGGAAGCAATGTGTTTATTCTTCGGTCAGCTCCGTTTCCTCAATCGGATCTTCCTCCGCCTGCGAGACGGGCTTGATGTCGATCTTGCAGCCGGTCAAACGGGCGGCGAGGCGGGCGTTCTGTCCCTCCTTACCGATGGCGAGCGAGAGCTGATCGTCCGGGACGATGACGCGGCACGCCTTCTGACCGGGAAGCTGAGTGACGGAAACGACATCCGCCGGAGACAGCGCCGAGGCGACGAAGGCGCAGATGTCCTCCGACCAGACGACGATGTCCATTTTTTCGCCCTGCAATTCTTCCACGACGGCGGCGACTCTGGCGCCCTTTGCACCGACGCACGCGCCGACGGGATCGATGTTTTCCTCCGCGGCGAAGACGGCGATCTTGCTGCGGCTGCCCGGCTCGCGGGCGATGGCACGGATTTCCACCGCTCCGGAATCGATCTCGGGCACTTCCAGCTCGAACAGGCGCTTGACGAGCGCCGGATGGGTGCGCGAAACGAGCACCTGCGGGCCGCGGTTGCTGCGGCGAACCTCCACGACGTAGACGCGGATGAGGTCGCCCTCTTTGAACTTTTCGCCGCGCGTCTGTTCTCCGACGGCGAGCAAAGCGTCGGTGCGATCCGTGCCCTGACCGATGCGGACGGTGATGTCTCCGGCATTGTCGATGCGCAGCACCGTTCCGGTGAGGATCTCATGCTCCTTGGAGGAGAAGCTTTCGAAAACCATGCCGCGTTCGGCTTCGCGGATGCCCTGAATGATGACCTGCTTTGCCGTCTGCGCCGCGATACGGCCAAACGCCTTGGTCTGGATTTCAACGTTCACAAGGTCGCCGAGTTGGGCGGTCTTGTCGAGCTTGCGGGCGGCATCGAGAACGATCTCCGTCGCGGGCGAGAAAACCTCATCGACGACTTCCTTCTGCGCATACATGCGCAAATGCTGCTCGTTCAGCTCGACGAACACATTGTCCGTGTAGCCGTCCTTGTCCTTCTTATAGGCGGCGACCAGCGCCTGCGTAATGCGCTCGACCATGTAGTCGACGGGGATGCCGCGCTCCTTTTCGAGCTGCCGCAGCGCCGCGAAAATTTCAGCGTTAGCGTTCATGTGTTCCTCCTTAGAATTCTACACGAAGCCGCACCAACGCGACCTCGGATTTTTCAAACGTATGCTCTGCGCCGCGGACGTTCAGGACAACATCGCCGTCGCGGTAGCCGGCGAGCATGCCGGCGAATTCCTTTTGCCCGTTGCGCGGGCGATAGAGCTTGACCAGAACCGGCTCGCCCATAAAGCGCTCGAAGTCCGACGGACGCTTGAGCGGGCGTTCCAGCCCCGCCGAGCAGACCTCGAAGCGGTAGCTCTCCGGGATGGGGTCTTTTTCGTCGAGAACGGGGTCGACCGCCCGCGAGACAGCCTCGCAGTCGTCGATGTCCACGCCGCCGTCCTTGTCGATATACAGGCGGAGGAACCATTCGCCGCCCTCGCGGACGTATTCGACGTCCCAAAGGCTGCACCCGGCTGCTTCCACCAACGGCTGCGCGAAGCTCCAGACCTGATCGGTGATCTTCATGTTCAGCACCCTCCTGTGGATGTTTGGAATTTTCAAGAAGAAAGAGAGGGGAGTTCCCCTCTCTTAGTAAAGCTTACCATAGATTGTTTATAGTATACCACTGTATTTTCGGAAATGCAAGCCTTTTTTGAGACTTTTTCGGTACTTTTTTCGGCGCAAGCCAAATTTTCAGCGTATCAAAAAGTCCTTTGGACATTTTTGACACGCTCCTTGCAAAATTGCAAAAAAGATGGATCGGATCGTTTTGCAATTTTGCCGCCTGCGGGCGGGTGATTAAATGCGAAAGGAAACCCTGACGGTTTCCTCTTTTCTTCCCCCCGAAGATTTCGATCTGTGCGTTTTTTGACAGACCGAATTTTTATCGACATCGTGATTTGGACAATTTTACGGAATTTTTTCCGAACTTCTGTCTTTTTCCTCCGCGGTGTGCTATAATAAAAATGATTTGAGATTCCCTGCCGATTTCACGGCTTTGACATTCTCCGCGCCCGTCGCGGAAAACGGAGGTTCTCTGCATGAAAAAACGCTTTCATCCGCAGTGGTTTGCCATCGGCCTGACGCTGCTTCTGGCAGTCGCGGGCTTCCTGCTTCGGCGGCGTCAGCTCGCCACGGAGCTGCTTTCCGACGGAAGCCTCGCCCCCGGCAGTCGGCTTCATATCTATTTGATCGTTCTCGTCTTCCTGCTGGTCGCCGGGCTGACCGCCCTACTCCTCCCGCTGAAGAATCGCACGACCTGCGAGCAGGTCTTCCCGCCCCTCCTCCTGCCCAATCTGCTGCAAATCGTCTCCACCCTCGGCTTGATCTGCGGCAACATCCTGCTCTGGGTGCAGGGACGCGTGCCGACGACCGCTTACGCCGCCGAGTCGCCCAAAGTCGCAGACGCCATGACAGCGATTCTCCCCCCACTGGGACTGGCAAGCGCGATCTGCATTGCCGCATTCGCCATTCTGCGCGTGTCCGACAAGAAGCCGAGCGCGCTGCTTTACATGCTCGCCAGCATCTATCTCGCGCTGCGCCTGATCGTCTGTTTCCAGGAATGGACGGTCGACCCCTCCATCCACGATTACTGCTTCCAGCTCTTTGCCGCCATCTGCTGCATGCTCGGCACGTTCCATCTCGGCGGCTTCTGCCTTGGGCGCGGCAAGCGCCGCATGTGCCTGTTCTGGACGCTTTCCGCCGTCGTGTTTTACAGCATCACCCTCGCCGACATTCTCGCCCGCGGCGCACTCGACGAGCTGCTCATCACGCTTTCGTTCCTGCTGTTCATGGCGATCAGCAGCTTGCAGCTCCTCTTTGCGCCCGCCGACGCTTAAATCACCCAGCGATATTCGGGCAACGCTTCGTGAAACAGGACGTGCCGCAGCGCGTCCTCGGCAAAGATGGCAATACCGCTGAGCGGAAACCAGAGCAGCGTGAACGGCAGGCAGATTTGCCCCATGAAATTCATCGGCACGGCTTCATAGCTCCAGACGTGCAGCCCCAGAACATCGTTGACAAGCACACCGGTCAGAAATTCGAAGAACGTGACCAGTACCGCGCCGACCGCCATCTGCGCCAGGATCGGCGCGTGCCAAACGCGGTCGAGCGCCCCGACGACGTAAAAGCAGACCGCGCCGAGCAGGAACATGCTCCCGTGCGTCCACCCGCGCCAGAGCAGCTCCACCCCGCAGTAAAGCATCCCGCCGAGATAGAAGATCACCGCTTCTTTCCAAATCCTGTACGCACGCATCCGTACTCCTCCTGTGCCGTAATATTTTCCGCGATCCGCGTCATAATATATAAAGTATCACCGCTCTTGGGCACGGATATACCGTCTTGCGCGCCGCGCGGAAAAAATCGCTCAAATTTTGCAAAAAAGACTTGACAAACCGTTTCTTATCCGATATAATCATTTTGCTATTTCGGCGAAAACAGAATATGGCGGCATAGCTCAGTTGGTAGAGCATTCGGTTCATACCCGGAGTGTCATCTG
>CAYRMX010000092.1:0-5822 GCA_964425295.1 uncultured Oscillospiraceae bacterium
CCGCAGACGATGACCGGCTTTTCGGCGTCGAGCGACTGTAAATAGGCGCGGAATGCGTCCTCCCAGCGCATACGGTGGTCAATGCGCTTCAAGCCGTCCTGCGCGTTGGGAGTGTAGCAGGTGAGGACGAAGCAGTTCGGATATTCCAGCGTGATGAGACGTCCCTCGTGGTCCAGTTCCTCGATGCCGACGCCGTAGCGGACGGAAAGCGGCGTGTGGCGCGTGAAGATCGCCGTGCCGGAATAGCCCTTTTTCTCCGCCGAATACCAGAACTGCTCATAGCCGGGCAGCTCCAGCGAGACCTGCTCCGGCTGAAGCTTCGTTTCCTGCAAGCAGAAGAAGTCGGCGTGCATTGTCTCGAAGACCTCGGAAAAGCCCTTTCCGAGACAGGCGCGCAGACCGTTGACGTTCCATGAGATCAGCTTCATGACATTCTCCTTTTTGATACGTTCTCTATTATCGTAACAAATAATTACAAAAATTACAACCCTTCGACGAAAAAAATTTCGTTTTCGGGCGCGCTACGCAATTCCCACTTGCGGCATACCGCCCGATGGATTATAATATAAAGAAGAAATTGCCGCAGGAGGGGATCACTTGAGCGGAGAATTGACGGGGAAACGGCTGTTTTTGCTCGACATGGACGGAACGATCTATCTCGACGAGACGCTGTTTGACGGAACGGTCGATTTTTTGCGCCATGTGCGCGAAATCGGCGGAAAATATCTGTTTTTGACGAACAATTCCTCGCGCGGCGTGGATGCGTATCTGAAAAAAATGGAGCGACTGGGGATCGCGGCAGTGCGAGAGGATTTTTTGACCTCCGTTGACGCGCTGATTGCCTATCTGTGTGCCCACGGCTATGCCGAAAAGACGCTCTACGGCTTCGGCACGGCGTCGTTCCGCGCGCAGCTCACGGACGCCGGCTTCCGTGTTGTGACGGAGCGGACGGCGGATGTCGATGCCCTCGTCTGCGGCTTTGATACGGAGTTGACCTTTCAAAAGCTGGAAGATGCGTGCATCCTGCTTGGTCAGGGAGTCGACTTTATCGCCGCAAATTCCGACTGGGTCTGCCCGACGTGGTACGGCTATGTGCCCGACTGCGGGAGCGTGTGCGAAATGCTCTTTCGCGCAACGGGACGCCGACCGGTCTTCATCGGCAAGCCCGAACCGGCGATGGCGCTCATGGCGATGGAGCGCTTCGGCTATGGCAGGGAAGAAACGCTCCTTGTCGGCGACCGGCTTTATACCGACATCGCCTGCGGCGTCCGCGCAGGCATTGACACGGCGCTCGTCCTCTCCGGCGAGAGCACGCTTGCCGACATCGAGACCGGCCCTGAAAAACCGACCCATGTGTTTGCAAATATCCGCGCCCTACTCAATGACTTGACAGGAGAGAAAGAAGCATGAAGCTCAATTACAAGCGCACGATTTTTGTCGGATTTGCATTTTTCCTGATCTGCGCCTTCTGGCAGGCGTATGACAACACCATCCCGCTGATTCTGACGAACAAATTCGGGCTGTCGCAGACGGCGTCGGGCATCGTGATGGCGCTGGACAATGTGCTGGCGCTGTTTCTGCTGCCGCTGTTCGGCGCGATCTCCGACCGCCGAAACAGCAGGTTCGGCAAGCGCACGCCGTTCATCGTCGTCGGGACGGTGATTGCGGCGGTCGCGTTCGTCGCGCTGTCGTTCGTCGACAACGCGCAGCTTAAAAACATTGCCGACGTCTCATCCGTCGACGACCCGATGGCGCTTCAGATCATCTATGAATCCGCGGCAGACACGGAGCTGAAAACGCCGGAGGGCGACCGCTTCACGCTGCGCGAGCACTTTACGCAGGAGGAATTCTGTGCCATTCCCAGCCAAATCGTAATGGAAAACGGGGAAACGAAGACCCTGAGCGGTGCGCCGTATGCCCTCGCCGACCGCTTCTCGGAGACGGAGCTGCGGGACATTGCCAAGCACGGCAACGGCGCGGCGTTTACCAACCCGCACTATACCGACCACGTCGTCCCTGCGCGGCAGGCGTATGCGTGGCAGAAAACGGCGGAGAATCCGGCGACGCTGATCTTCTTCATCCTCCTGTTGCTGTTGCTTCTTGTCTCGATGGCGACGTTCCGCTCTCCGGCGGTGGCGCTCATGCCGGACGTGACGATCAAGCCGCTGCGCTCGAAAGCAAACGCCGTCATCAACCTCATGGGGACTGCGGGCGGCATCGTTGTGCTGGGACTGGGCATGGTCTTCGCCACGAGCGCGGTCAGAAATTCGATGATGAGCTACACGGTGTATTTTTCCGTGATCGCGGGCATCATGCTTCTGGCGCTGGCGCTGTTCCTCTGGCAGGTGCGCGAGCCGAAGTTCGTGCGGGAAATGCAGCTTGAGAGCAAAAAGTACGGTATCGTCGAAGACGAGGAGAACGCGGGCGAGACGCGCCGTCTGGGTAAGGCAGAGTGGCGGTCGCTGTGCTTCCTGCTGGCGTCGATCGTGCTGTGGTTTATGGGCTATAACGCCGTGACGTCGAAATATTCGGTCTATGCGAGCAATATTCTCAACAAGGACTATAATTTCACGTTAATCATTGCGCAGGCGGCGGCGATCGTGTCCTATCTCCCTGTGGGCATGATCTCGTCCAAGGTTGGACGAAAAAAGACCATCCTCGCGGGCGTCGTGATGCTCACGGCGGCGTTCACGGCGGCATGCTTCCTGCGCGAGAGCAGCCCGACGGCACTCATGAACGCGATGTTCGCCCTCGCGGGCATCGGCTGGGCGACGATTAACGTCAATTCGTTCCCGATGGTCGTTGAAATGTGCCGCGGCGGCGACGTCGGGAAATACACCGGCATTTATTACACCGCAAGCATGGCGGCGCAGACCGTCACGCCGATGTTCTCGGGCTTCCTGATGGACAGCTTCGGCATGACGGCACTGTTCCCGTATGCGGCGGTATTCACGGCGCTGGCATTTGTCACGATGCTCTTTGTCCGCCACGGCGACAACAAGCCGACGGCAAAGCGGGGACTCGAAGCGCTGGATGTGGAGGACTGAACATGCAGATCGTATTTAGAATTGTGTGGAAACTGGTCGCGGCGGGGGCACTGTGCTTTCTGCTGTGGCTGCTGCTTGTGCGCTGCAAGCGCAAGCAGGCAGGCTTTTTCGGGCTTGCGAAGTATCATTACGCCCACCGCGGGCTGCACGGAAACGGCGTGCCGGAAAATTCGCTGGCGGCATTTCGGCTGGCGGTCGAGCACGGCTACGGCGCGGAGCTGGACGTCCATCTGACGAAGGACGGGCGGCTTGCTGTCATGCACGATGAAAATTTGCGCCGCACGGCGGGGGTGGACAGGTTGCTGTGCGAGTGTACGGCGGAGGAGCTTGAACCGCTGCGTTTGCAGGGAACGGAGGAGAAAATTCCGTATCTGGAAGAAGTTTTGCCGATTTTTGCGGGCACGACACCGCTTGTCATCGAGCTGAAAGCGTTCCGCGGCAATCATGCGGCGCTGGCACAGACGGTCTGCGCCATGCTCGACGAGCATCCTAATGTGCGCTTTTGTATCGAGTCGTTTGACCCGAGAGTGCTGATTTGGCTGAAAAAGCACCGTCCGGAGATTGTGCGCGGACAGCTTTCCTGCAATTTTTACCGCGACCGCAGCGGGATTTCCGCCGCGACGGCACTCGTTCTGACGGAGCTTTTGACGAATTTCCTGACCGTGCCGCATTTTGTCGCGTATAGCGGGCGCGACCGCAGACACTTTGCCTTGACACTCTGCCGCAAGCTCTGGGGCGTGCAGGAATTCCGCTGGACGATTCGCAAGGAAGCCGACGCCGAACAGGCGATCCGCGACGGTGCGATCCTGATTTTTGAACACTGCGACCCGGAGGGGAAATCATCATGTACGACAAACTGACGAAAAAGGACATTGCGCTCATGGAGGCGGAGCTGGAAGATCGACGGCTCAACATCCGCCCGAAGATCATCGAGGAGGTCAAGCGCACCCGTGCGTTCGGCGACCTGAGCGAAAACTACGAATACAAGGCGGCAAAGCAGGAGCAGCGCAAGAACGACAGCCGCGTGCGCTATCTGCAAAACATGATCAAGACCGCGCAGATCATCGACGAGGACAGCGGCGCGGCAGATACCGTGAAGATGTATGACAAGGTGACGCTCCGGCTGCCGGAGGATGAGGAGGAAATGGTCATCCGGATCGTCTCGACCGTCCGCATTCAGCCCGACGCCGGCTTCATCAGCATGGAGTCGCCGCTGGGCAAGGCAGTGCTGGGACACCGCGTGGGTGACACCGTGCGCGTACAGGTCGATGACGGCTATGCCTACGACGTCGAGCTGCGCGCCATCGAAACCGCCGCAGACGACGGATCTGCCCCGCTCATGCCGTACTGATCGAAAACATAAAGACCCGCCCCGCGCAGTTCACGCTGCGCAGGGCGGGGTTGGTTTGTAATCAGGCGGCGATGCGGTGGATGCACAGGACGCGCCATGCGTAGGTCGAGGTGGACAGAGGCGTGATGACGACGCCGGTGCGGGAGTTCTCCGCGTGGACGAAGCGGTCATCGCCAATGTACATGCCGACGTGCGTTGCTGTGTTGCCGTAGCCGAAGTAGATGATGTCGCCGGGCTGAATTTCATCCGGCGAGACAGAATAGCCGTCGGCAAGCTGAGCCGTTGCGGTGCGGTTGATGCGATAACCGAAGTGGGCATAAAGATACTGCATGAAGCCCGAACAGTCAAAGCCGGACGGGTCTTTGCCGCCGTAGACGTAAGGGTAACCGACGAAAGTCTGCGCATAGGCGGCGAGCTGCTGCCCGACGCTTTCCGTCTCGGGAAAAGGCTGAATGGCTTCCGCTTCGGTCAGCGAACGGAGCGAGCCGCCGAAATTGCCGGACGGCTTTTCCTGAAGCGCGAGCAGGTCGCTGCGGATATAGCCGACGGCAGAGCCGGACTTTACCTTGTACCAGCCGCTGTGGAAGCCGAGGACGGAGACAGTCTCTCCCGCGGCGAGCTGCGTGATGGCATGGGTGGAAGTGGACGGCCCCTGCCGCAGACCGGCGAACGGGACGTCGACGGCGGCAGTGCCGAGGTCGACGGCTTTGTGCTCCTTGACGGTCAGAAAATCGCTGTGCATGTAGCCGACGGTCAGGTTGTAATTGACCTTGTACCACTCGCCGCATCGGCTGATGATGACGACGGTGTCACCGTCGCGGGCGGTGTCGAGAATGCGCGACGAGGCGCTTGCTTCCTCACGCAGGCGAAGACCGCCGCGGGAATTGACTGTGCCGATGGCGGTCTTCATCTCCGAAGCGGAAGCAACGGAGGCGAGGGACACTACCAGCGAAATAATGAACAGAAGGCTGACGAGCAGCCTGCAATACCGTTTCATACGGAACCTCCCGGGGTTGCGTTATTTTGCGCCCAATGCGCGCTCCAGCCATACACAGCCAACATCCAAAGCCGTATAGAAGCCGTCCTTTTCGCTCTTTTTGACCACACGGTCACGAGCCTTTGCGTTCGGGTCGGTGCGCTGAAGCTGCACCGAAACGCGGGTTGCGAGGTCAAGATCCTCAAGCTTTTTGGACTCCAGAATTTGCAGCATGACGATGTATTCGTCCGCCATAGAGCCGTAATAAACCAGATTGTCCTTGCGCATCAGGGGATGACCCTTGTACATCAGGACGTCATTTTTTTCGGACATGAAAAACCTCCAAAATAAAATGTAACCAAATTGTAACACATCGAAATTAAATTGTCAACACTATTTTGTCAAACGACGGAATGGAAACAAAAATACTTCATGTGTAACAAAACGG
>CAYRMX010000093.1:0-4850 GCA_964425295.1 uncultured Oscillospiraceae bacterium
GGTGTCGCCGATGCCCATGCACAGCAGCCCGCCGATGCCCATTGCGGACTTGACCGTGCCCATATATTCCGTGCCCGTCTCCGTCACGCCGACGTGCAGCGGATAGTCCGACTGCTCGGCAAACAGGCGGTATGCCTGCATCATCAGCGGCACATTGCTCGATTTCATCGACACGCAGATGTCATAAAATCCGTATTTTTCCAGCAAATGAATGTGAGAAAATGCGCTTTCCACCAGTGCTTCCGGCGTCGGATGCCCATATTTTTCAAGCAGGCGCTTGTCAAGACTTCCGCCGTTGACGCCGATGCGGATGGGAATATGATGCGCCTTGCAGCAGTCGACGACCACTTTCACGCGCTCCTCGCCGCCGATGTTTCCGGGATTGATGCGGATTTTCGCCGCGCCGCCCTCCGCAGCCGCGATCGCCAGCCGATAGTCAAAATGAATGTCCGCGACGAGGGGCAGCGGCGACCGCGCCGCGATCTTCGCAAAGCCCTCTGCCGCCACCTGATCGGGCACTGCCAGCCGCGCGATCTCGCACCCGGCGGCGTCCAGCGCGGCAAGCTGCGCAAGGCTCGCTTCCACGTCGTTCGTGGCAGTGTTGAGCATGGACTGGATGGAGACAGGCGCTCCCCCGCCGATCTTCACCGCGCCGACCGCAATTTGTCTTGTCATTTTAGGTCCCTCCGTTCAGGAAAACAGGCTGAAAATGTCCTTGAAGGTAATGAGCGCCATCAGCACCAGCAGCACGATCATGAAGCCCGCGTTGAGGTAGCCCTCATATTTCGGGTCGATCTTCCGCCGCAGGATTTTTTCCGCCGCCGCCGTCACGAGCAGGCACACGACCCGCCCGCCGTCGAGCGCGGGAATGGGCAGCAGATTCATCACCGCGAGGTTGACCGCGATGAACGCAAAGAGGTAGAGCACATTCAAAATGCCCAGTCCGACCGTTTCCGACTGCTTTCCCTGCTCCGTCACGACCGACACGATACCGACCGGACCGGACATCTCCGAAACGCCCGCCCTGCCCGTGAGCAGGTCTTCAATGCCCATGCGCACGAGCCGCGCGAAGTCCCGGCAGCTATTCCACGAATAGGAAAGCACACCGCCGACGGTCTTCTCCCGCGCAGCGATCAGGAAACCGAACTTCTGCTCGCCGTCATAATCGAGGAGCTTGAGCTCAAAATCTTCCAACGTGACCTTTTTTCCGTCGCGCAGCACGACGATGTCGTAGACCTGCGAGGCGTTGCGGTCGATGAGCATGTCAAAGTCGTTCTGGATATACACCCGCTCGCCGTCGATGGAATACAGCACGTCGCCCGCCCGAAAGCCCGTTTCGGATTCATATGGGCAGCCGTCCATGAAGCCGCTGATCTGCGTGCTGGGCAGATACGACTGAAAGAAGACGCTCGTGAAGATCACCGTGATCAAAAAGCCGGTCAGGAAGTTCATGAACGCTCCGGCGACCAAAATGATGAGTCGTTTCCGGATCTTCGCCCTGCTGAACGCACGCGGGTCGTCGCTCTCGCCGTCCTCGCCCTCCATCGCGCAGTAGCCGCCGATGGGGATGCAACGCAGGGCGTAAAGCGTTTCGCCCCGCTGTTTTTTCCAGATTGCCGGGCCCATGAACAGCGAAAATTCATTGACCCGCACGCCGAACAGCTTCGCCGTGAAGAAATGCCCGAATTCGTGGACAAAAATCAGAACGCCAAAGAGCAAAATCGCCAGAACCACATAAAAAACGGTCAAATGTCACACCTCGTCCGCATGGTAGACCGCGCTTCTCGCTGCGCGATCCGCCATCAAAATTTCTTCCAGATCCGGATTTTCGGCAAACGGCACGGTGTCCATCGCATGGCGCACCAGCCGCGCAATGTCGTAAAATCCGATCTCATCCTTCAAATATTTTGCCACGGCAGCCTCATTCGCGCCGTTCATCACCGCGCAAGCGTTGCCGCCGCGCTGCGCAGCCTGTTTTGCAAGCGACAGGCACGGGAACGCCGCCTCATCCGGCTGCGCAAAGGTCAGCGCGCCGCAGGTCAAAAGATCAAGCGGCGCTGCGGGATTCTCCGCCCGCTGCGGATACGTCAGCGCCAGACGGATCGGCACGCGCATGTCCGGCACGCCGAGCTGCGCCATCACCGCGCCGTCGCGAAATTCGACGAGCGAATGCACGATGCTCTGCCGGTGGATGACCACGTCGACCTGTGAAAGCGGCAGGTCATACAGTCGCATTGCCTCGATCACTTCCAGTCCCTTGTTCATCAGCGTCGCGCAGTCGATCGTGATCTTGTTGCCCATTTTCCAGTTGGGGTGGCGCAGGGCGTCTGCGCGGGTGACGGTTTTCAGTTCTTCCTCTGTTTTGCCGAAGAACGGGCCGCCCGAGCAGGTCAGGATCAGCCGCCGCACCTCGCTGCGGTCGCGGCATCCCATCAGGCATTGAAAAATCGCCGAATGCTCCGAATCGACGGGGATGATCTCCGCGCCGTATTCCCGCGCCGCAGCCATCACCAGTTCCCCGGCGCAAACGAGCGTCTCCTTGTTGGCAAGGGCAATGCGCTTTTTCTTTGCGATCGCCGCAAGCGTCGGACGCAGCCCGACCATACCGACCACCGCCGTCACGACGGTGTCCGCTTTTTCGTACTCCGCCGCCGCGATCAAGCCCTCCATCCCGTGCAGCACGCGGATGTTTTCGCCCTGCAATTCGGTTTCCAGACGCCGCGCGGCGTCTTCCGTCTCCATGACCGCCAGCTCCGGGTGGAACGTGCGGCACTGCTGCGCCATGAGCGCAACGTTCTGCCCCGCTGTCAGCGCGGCGATTTTCACCGGAAGCTGCTCGACCACCTCAAGCGTCTGCCGCCCGATCGAGCCGGTGCTTCCCAGAATCGTCAGATATTTCATCATGTCACTTGACCGCAAACGGGATGAGCAGCATCAGCACCTCCGTCAGCGGCGCGACAACCATCGTGCTGTCAAAACGGTCGAGAATGCCACCGTGTCCGGGGATGAGATTGCCGTAGTCCTTGATGCCGACCTGCCGCTTGACGACCGAAAGGGTCAGGTCGCCGACCATCGAGGCAAGCGCCCCGAGCACGCCGTAAATCGCGGCATAGAGATAGTTCACCTGTGTGAAGCCAAAGCACTTGTTGAGCAGCAGCGTGTAGCCCAGCATTGCCAGAATGTTAACGACCACGCCGCCGATCGCGCCTTCAACGGTCTTCTTCGGGCTGATGACGGGCGCAAGCTTGTGCTTGCCCAGTGCGCGCCCGACAAAGTAAGCGCCGGAGTCCGCGACCATCGACAGCAGGAACGCCACGAGGATGTAAAACTCCCCGCCATCCATCCCGCGCAGGCGCACGAGCGAGCCGATCAGGAACGGATAGACCAGTCCGCTGAACAGCGCCACGCACACTGCGGAAAACGGCACTTTTGCATGCCCCGCCAGTAGCTCGCAGAACAGCAGCGTGAAGAACACGAACAGTCCCGACAGCATCGTTGCCCAGAGCGTCTGCTCCGAAACGATCGCACATGCCCGCAGCCACGACCACATGACCGTCGCCGCGGCACACAGCGCGGTATAAACCAGAATGCGCTTGTGTTTCAAAATTCCGGTTCTCCAGAGCATTTCGTATGCGCCGATCATGCACGCCAGCGCAAACAGGATCGCCGTGCCGATCGGCGGCAGCAGCAGCACGATCGCCAGCAGCAGCGGAAGCCCCACACAGGCGGCTAAAATTCTGACAAGCATCGTTATTTTGTCCCTCCAAAGCGGCGATTACGCCCGTTATAGGCGTCAATTGCCTTTTCCAATTCTTTCTCGCCGAACTCCGGCCAGAGAACGTCCGTAAAATAATATTCGGCATAGGCGGACTGCCATAACAGGAAATTTGACGTTCGCAGCTCGCCGCCGGGGCGGATGACCAGCTCCGGGTCGGGCACGCCCGCAGAGTAGAGCAGGTTGGAGAAATGCGCCTCCGTCAAATCCTCCGGTGCGCACTTCCCCGCCACGCAGTCGCGAGCAAACGCCTGCGCAGCGCGGACGATCTCGGCGCGCCCGCCGTAGTTCAGGCAGAAGTTGACCTGCACGCCCTCGTATTTCTTCGAGCGCTCCGCCGCCAGACGCGCCTCCTCCTGCAATTCGGGCGAAAGCCGTGTCAAGTCGCCGAAAAAGCAGAAGCGCACGCGGTTTTTGTCCATGTCGGCAATCGCCTCGCGCAAATATTTTTCCAGCAGCTCCATGATCGCGTCGACTTCGTCCTTTTCGCGCTTCCAGTTTTCCGTGGAAAACGCATAGACCGTCAGATAGCGCAGACCGATGGACTTTGCATAGTTTGCGATTGTGCGGAACGACTCCGCGCCAACCTTATGCCCCGCCTGACGGGGCAGCCCGCGTTTTTTCGCCCAACGCCCGTTGCCGTCCATCACGATGGCAATGTGCGTCGGAATTTTGCGCGGCTGCGTCACCGCACGTTTTTTATGAAACAGCATACTCTACTCCAAATAAGAGAGCGGTCAGGCGCATACCTCCGGCAGCATCCCGACCGTCCTGCGTCGTCCGAATTTGTTTTCTCCCGTCGCACGCGTGGCGAGAGAGTGAATGGCGAAAAGTGAAGAACGAATGGTGAATCGTTGCGGTGCCGGCTTGCGCTGTATGACGGAAAAAGATCCAGCACTCCACAAGACAGCGAGAGATTTTTTCGCAGATCAACGTGCAGGGGGCGACGGAATACTTTCTGTATTTCGAGCCTCATGCACGGAAGAACTGCGGAAAAAGATCCACTACTCCGCAAAGACTGCGAGAGATTTTTTCGCAGATCAACGTGCAGGGGGCGACGGAATACTTTCTGTAT
>CAYRMX010000093.1:4950-5810 GCA_964425295.1 uncultured Oscillospiraceae bacterium
TTCGAGCCTCATGCGCGGAAGAACTGCGGAAAAAGATCCGCTGTCTTACAGCTCCATGAGTTCTTTTTCCTTAATACCACATGCGTCGTCAACCTTTTTAATGTATTTGTCAGTCAACTCCTGCAAGTCTTTTTCAGCTTTTTTCTGGTCATCTTCGGTGATTTCCGAATTTTTCTTGAGCTTTTTGATGCAGTCCATCGCGTCGCGGCGGATATTGCGGATGGCGACCTTGCCGTCCTCGCCGTACTTGCGAACCTGCTTGGCAAGCTCCTTGCGGCGCTCCTCGGTGAGCTGGGGGAAGACCAGACGGATAACACGACCGTCGTTCTGGGGATTGATGCCGAGGTCGGACGCCTGAATCGCCTTTTCGATCTTCTTGAGGAGCGAGCCGTCCCACGGCTGGATGACGAGGGTGCGGGCGTCGGGCGAGGAAATGCTGCCGACCTGACCGACGGGGGTGTCGACGCCGTAGTATTCGACGCTGATGCGGTCAAGCACGCGGGCATTGGCGCGACCGGCACGGATTGCGCCGAAGTCTTCTTGCAAGACCTCGAGGGTCTTGTCCATTTTGCGGGAAAAATCCTTGAAATCTACTGCCATGTTACTGTTCCTCCTTAACAACTGTTCCGATTTTTTCGCCCATCACGACGCGCAGGATGTTTTTCGGCTCTTTGAGCGCAAACAGGATGATGGGAATATGATTGTCCATCGAGAGCGAGGTTGCCGTGCTGTCCATCACGTTCAGATGCTTCGCCAGCACCTCGTCATAGGTGATCTCGTCAAACTTGACCGCCTCGGGGTTCTTGACGGGGTCGTCGGAATAAACGCCGTCAAGAACCCCGAGGCGGTCAAGTTTGACG
>CAYRMX010000094.1:0-5792 GCA_964425295.1 uncultured Oscillospiraceae bacterium
GCACCCGTGCAACTGCGGCAAGCGCGGCTGCATCGAACAGTATGCCTCGGCAACCGGCATCGTCCGCGTCACGAAAGAACGCCTTGCCGCGTCCGACGCGCCGTCCGTTCTGCGTACCTGCGGGGAGCTGACGAGCAAGAACATCTTCGACGCGGCAAAAGCCGGCGACGACTTCGCCGTCGAGACGCTGGAAGTGGTCTTCGACTACCTCGGCGAGGCGCTGGCCTCGGCGTGCTGCGTCTGCGACCCGGAGCGGGTCATCCTCGGCGGCGGCGTTTCCAAGGCGGGCGAATATCTGCGCGCCGGCGCGGAGCGCCACTTCGTCAAGCACATGTTCCACGCCTGCAAGGGCACGGAATTCTCCCTTGCGACGCTGGGCAACGACGCCGGAATGTACGGCGCGTTCCGTCTTCTGCTGGACTAACCGTCCCCCCAACAGAAATTTGTCCGCAAAGCGGACTCCATAACTTTTCACTATTCACTCAAAGGAGGCACATATGAACAACTGCCTTCATCCCGAATTTACGCCGCAGCAGGTCAACGCGATGTCGGCGCTGGCGCTGGCGCACATCGGCGACGCGGTCTTTGAGCTGCTTGTGCGCACGCAGCTTTGCACCGCCGGCTTCACGCGCAACGGCAATCTCCACCGCGAGACGGTGGGGCGGGTCTGCGCTCCGGCGCAGGCGGCGCTCGCCGAAAAGCTCCTGCCCCTGCTCACGCCCGACGAGCTGGCGTTCTACCGCCGCGGGCGCAATGCCCATGTCCATGGCATTCCGAAAAATGCGACGCACACGCAGTACGCCAAGGCGACCGGACTGGAAGCACTGTTCGGCGCGCTCTATCTCCGCGGTGACATTGCGCGCCTTGAAGCCCTGTTCGCGGCGGCGACGGAGGAATAATTATGCCATTTGACGCGATATTTTTGCAATCGGTTGCCGCGGAGCTTGCGCCGCAGCTTCTCGGCGCGCGCATTGACAAAATTCACCAGCCCTCGCGCGACACGGTGCTTCTGCTCCTGCGCGGACGGGAAAAGCTGCTGCTCTCGGCGAACGTCAACCGCCCGCGCATCCATCTGACGCAGGCGAGCTTTGAAAACCCGGCGCAGCCGCCGATGTTCTGCATGCTCCTGCGCAAGCACCTGTGCGGCGCGCGCCTTGCGGGGCTGACGCAGCCGCCGGCGGAGCGCAGCATCGATCTGGCATTCGACTGCACGGACGAAATGGGCGTTCCGTGCCGCAAGCACCTGATTCTGGAGCTTATGGGGCGCAACTCCAACCTCATTCTGACCGGCGGCGATGGGCGCATCATCGACTGTCTGCGCCGCGTCGACTTTGAAATGTCGGAGCTGCGGCAGGTTCTGCCCGGACTGTTCTATCACGAGCCGCCGTCGCAGGGCAAGCTCGTTCCGACGGCGGTCGAGCAGCGTGAAATTTACGAAAAATTGAGCGAAATCGACACGCCGAAGCGAGCGGACAAGTGGCTGCTCGACACGTTCGCAGGCATTTCGCCGCTCGTCGCGCGCGAACTGGTCTTCCGCTTCTGCGGCGAGGTCGACGCCGACCTTCTGGCGTTGGAGCGCGAGCACTTCGCCGCCCATCTGTCGCGGGAATTTTCCGCCATGCTCGGTGGAAAGCCCGTCATGCTGCTGCGCGGCGACGAACCGGTGGACTTTTCCTACCGTTCGATCGGGCAGTACGGCGCGCTGATGACGCAGACGCCTTTTGAGAGCTTTTCTGCGCTGCTCGACGCATTTTACACGCAGACCGACCACGCCGACCGCATGCGGCAAAAGTCGCAAACGCTGCGCAAAACGGTCACGACCCTCTATGAACGCGCGCTGCGCAAGCTGGAAATCCAGCGGCAGGAGCACGAAGCGACGCTCGACCGCGAGCACCTCCGTCGGCAGGGCGATATCGTTACGGCAAATCTGCACGCCATTTCGCGCGGGCAGACGGTGCTGCGCGCCGTGAATTTCTATGACGAAGCCATGCGCGAGATCGACATTCCCCTCAAACCGAATCTCAGCCCGCAGCAAAACGCCGCCCGCTATTACAAGGAATATACCAAGGCGAAGCATGCGGAGAAAATCCTCGACGAACAAATCGCGCGCGGCGAGGTTGAAACGCAGTACCTCGGCGCGGTACTTGACGAGCTGTCGCGCGCCGAAAACGAGCGCGATTTGAACGAAATTCGGGCGGAATTGGAGCAGGGTGGCTATGTGCGCCCCACCGATCGCCGCAAGCAGAGCAAGCAGCCGCCCTCGAAGCCGATGGAGTTCACCTCCTCGGATGGCTACCGCATTTTTGTCGGCAGGAACAACCGCCAGAACGATCAGCTCAGTCTGAAAACCGCGCGGCGCGACGATCTCTGGCTGCATGTGCAGAAATTCCACGGCACGCACGTCGTCATCGCGTGCGCGGGCGAGCAGCCTCCGGACGAAACGATCACGGAAGCGGCGATCCTCGCGGCGTACTATTCTCAGGCGCGTGAGGGGCAGAACGTGCCCGTCGACGTCACGCCGGTGCGCTTCCTGCGCAAACCGAACGGCGCAAAGCCGGGCATGGTTGTCTACGACCGCTACCGCACCGTCCTCGTCACACCCGACGCCCGAACGGTCGACGCGCTGCGCGCCTGAGGCGGATTTTTTCGGAGCAGAGGTAACAATATGGCATCAAGCCGCGCATATCTGGACTATATTCTGGAACAGTTGTCCGATTTGGAAGAAATTTCCTATCACGATATAATATATAACTAACTGAAGCACGGCGGCAGGGAGATTAACACCTCTCTGCCGCTATTTTTGTGCTTTTCTGTGAACAATTACGAAAATACCTTGACAATCTAACTCTAATGTGTTAGAGTATGCGCGGACTCTAATGCGTTAGAGAAAGGATCGTTTGCTATGGATACACCGAAAGTATTTGAAAGTGAATATCGCTTTTGCTTAATTTTATGGGAGAACGAACCCGTGAAAAGCAGTAAACTTGTAGATCTTTGCAAGGAGCAGCTTGGTTGGAAACCCACCACTACTTACACCGTTATCAAGCGGTTGTCTGAACGTGGGGTGTTAAAAAACGAAAATACAGTTGTCACATCGCTTGTTAGCAAAGATCAGGTACAAGCGGCAGAGCTGAGTGAAATGGTCGAGAAAACATTTGAAGGTTCATTACCTGCTTTTATTGCAGCATTTACAAAGCACCAAAAGATTTCTGATGCAGAGATTGATGCGGTTCAAGAAATGATAGACCGCTTTAGGAAAGGAGAATCAAAATGAGCGAGTTCTTCTTAAATATTGTGAATATGAGCATATCGGCAAGTTGGATTGTGCTTGCAGTATTGCTTTTGAGGTTGTTACTCAAAAAAGCACCCAAATGGATTACTGTGCTTCTATGGGGGATTGTGGCTATCAGACTAATTTGCCCATTCTCTATTGAGAGTGTAATGAGCCTTATACCGAGTGCTGAAACAATTAGTCCGGAAATAATGATGGATAGAAACCCTGAAATCAATTCGGGTGTTCCTATCATCAATAATGTTGTAAATCCTATTATCAGTGAATCATTCACCCCTGATCCTGCAACGAGCGCAAATCCATTGCAACTATGGATTCCTACTTTCGCAATTATTTGGATTGTGGGAATTATGGGATTGGTGTTATATACCATAATCAGTTATATCCGTGTAAAACGAAAAATCGGCACTGCAATTTTACTTCGGGACAATATCTTTCAGAGTGAAAATGTTATTTCTCCGTTTGTACTTGGTATTATTAAGCCAAAGATATATTTACCATTCAATATGAATGAGCAAGATATGGAACACGTTATTGCTCACGAACAAGCACATATCAATCGCAAAGACCATTGGTGGAAACCGTTGGGATTTCTTATCCTCACGGTTCATTGGTTCAATCCTTTGATGTGGCTCGGATATGTTTTGCTCTGTAGAGATATTGAGCTTGCTTGTGATGAAAAGGTTATTAAAGAAATGAATACCGAGCAGAAAGCAGATTATTCTCAAGTTCTACTTACTTGTAGTGTAAATCGCCGTATGATTGCTGCTTGTCCTCTTGCTTTTGGTGAAGTAGGTGTAAAAGACAGAGTGAAATCGGTTTTGAATTATAAGAAACCCGCATTTTGGATTATTGTTGTAGCGATTATTGCAAGCGTAGCAGTTGCAGTATGTTTTCTAACAAATCCAAGAACAAGTTTGGATGATGAATTATCTTTGTTTCTTGATATGCAGATTGCAGAACACCACTATAGCGAGGGACATACTGACGATAACTTTATAACCGTACACCATAAAGTGCTTGATGTGGATAAGGGGTTGACAAAAACAACGGTATATATGTGGGTTTTATATCACGAATATAGTTATGAAAATGGTGAGATAAAATTAGAAACGGGTGCCCATACCCCAACAGTGATTACAGCAGAACGCACAGGTTTGCACGGGCATTACGAACTTGTAGAGTATTGGACACCACGTGACGGTTCTTACTATGCACCGGATATTAAGGATAAATTCCCTTGGTATTTGCAAAGTAAAGCACTTGATTCTCAAAGATATATTGGTGAGCAAAAAGCGTTTTGCGAAAACGCCGCTAAGGAATATTTTTCTTCTATTTCCAATGTGGGCGGCGCAGATTCAAGTAATGTTCAAACTTTTGAATCATTTGAATCAACAGTATCTTATGCGAATTGGGCAGAAGCAAGCGAAATTTATTTTGGATCACTTAATAGAGAGAAAATGGCTATCAGTAGTGTTCAACATTTACCTATCTACAGATTTGATACATTGAATGATTTGGAACAATTTAAGCAAACATTTGGTGATACATTTACGATGGATGGCAGTTGGGATGAAGTTCCTTCTTTTAATAACGCAACTGCAAAATACGATAGTGATTTTTTTGAAGATAATAGTTTGATGTTGGTCTGTGTAAGTGCAAACAATAGCGCCCGTCGTTTTAAGGCACATAGCATCAGTTACGATGAAAAATCATTTTGTGTGCATATCGTAGAAACAACAAATGCCGAAACAATTGACGAAGCTATGGCAGGATGGTTTGTAACTGTTGCCGTATCAGATGATCTTATTATGAATTGTACTGAGTTTGATGCAGACTTGAATAATCGGATTGAACTGCTTAACGAAGGGGACTCACAAAACCAAACCGCAATACATTAGTGGGCGTTGCCATTTGCAATCGTCTTTTTTCTGGAGCAGGGTACGGGAATATATCCCTACACCCTAGCACAAAACCGAACAAATCATCTGAGGAAAGCATAGCTTAAAAATTCGGAAAAGTCAAGCAAAATCGCAAAATTGGACGCTAAGTGTCCACAAAAGAGCGCTAAATATTCAAAAAACAGCACAAAGAAGCTCCCCAAACGGGAGCGAAAAAAATTTTGAAAAAAGTGAAAAAAGGGCGCGGCATACTCAATTGAGTGTGTTATTATAAGCTTGTAAGCAAGAGGGCGGGGCTAATCCTCCAAGATAAAAAGGAGGTGCAGCCGATGAGTACACAGGAAATCATTGCATTGCTTGCACTTATTATTGCGGCTATCAAACTAGGCGTAGACCTAAAGAAATAACCGCCCTCCGTCACTAGCGAAAAGCGGCAATTCTCCAAGCTCTAAACTTGTAAGGGATTGACCGCCAACCGACTAGCCCTCGGTTGACCGTCCTCTTGTTTACATCTTACCACGGGAGGAGGCGAAAGTCAATAGAAAATTTGCAAAAGCCGAAGCGCAAAACACAAACGAGCTGGCAGGTAAAAGCTAAGT